>JALQXX010000025.1 GCA_023262965.1 Candidatus Marinamargulisbacteria bacterium | reverse complement strand
AATGGGGCCAAATTTGGTTACAGAAGGGATGGATCCCGACGATCCATATGATATCACCTTCCGTCGTCCAGAAAGCCCCTCTAGAAAAAGCAATAATGTGGTTCCCCTAGAAGAGGGTGAGGGTGCGCTTTATCAATCGAAAGGCCATTCGGATAGCGCCCGCGATTGTCCTGAAAGGCTTCCATGCAGCATTTTACGCCCCCAATCACATCAAGGATCCGCATCGCGGACGAATTCAGTCCCATCATGGCTGAATTGCGTATGGACTCGTCAATAAAAAAACAGACTAACCATTGCACGTTTTGAATGTTGGTGATTAAGTTATAGCTGGGTAGGCGATGCAGTCGCTTTGATCATTGAATGAAAGAGGAAAGTCCGGGCTCCACAGGGCAAGATGCCTCCTAACGGGAGGAAGGAGTAATCCTATGGAAAGTGCCACAGAAAATAACCGCCTGCACGGGTAAGGGTGAAAATGGGAGGTAAGAGCTCCCAATGGGTCTTGGCAACAAGGGTCATGGGTAAACCCCATCGGGAGCAAGGTTAAATAGGAGAACAGAAGCGGCCCGCTTCGTTACGATTCTCGGGTAAACCGCTCGAGGTAAATTGTGAAATTTACCCTAGATAAATGACTGCACACGACAGAACCCGGCTTATACGCCTACCCATTCAATAGGGGCACGAGCAGTTGCTGTTCAAACAAATGCTGAATATAGTCGGTTTCAACACATATCCCCAGGTCGGCATTGGCGCGGGATAGCGCCCGATCAACAGGTGTGGCGCCATCAAAATAATCCAATAGCGGCCACACAACGGCGGGCATTTTCAATAAATAGTCGATTTGAAAAAACGATGCGGTATCGTCAAAAGGGATGTGGGTAACCCGCGGGTTTTTTTTCAGATACAGGGGTAGAGTGGGGGTGGTCATATCGGTGTAGGCGTCCATAAGATTGGCGTGGGTTATGGCATACCGATGCGGCCCAAACCCAGCAAGGGCCTCGGCAGATAATGTGCGGACACGCTGGGCGCAAGCCCGGTAAAAATCGGCTTTTTTGGGGGCCCAATCGCCCCAATCGTCGTCTGTAGGCGGGGCCATCGTTCCATGGGCCACGGCCAATTGACTGGTCACAAAAAAATCAACGCTGGCATGGGTTAAATAGGTGGGGGAAATGCCCAAATCATGGGCGCAATAATCGGCCAATAACCCTTCAATACATTGCAAAAAATCACGAACAGCCTCCCAAAACCGTTTGCCGCGAATGCCTTTCACGTGTTTACACTGGTAGGTGCTGCAAATAGCGTTTCGGTAGCCCCATACACCACAGTCACCATTTTGATAAAACGGGCAGATGGTTGAGCTATCTCGGCCAAATCCATCGGGAAGAATGCGGGTGTACTGTATCAGGGATTCGGCGTTGGGAAAGGCGCCCAGGGGTGTTACGTGGCGTCCGGGCATGGATACATCGTCCAGGGTGCGCGAAGGATCATCCGCCAAATACGCGCCGACCAGGTAATTGGGTATAATCGGCGGAAACGTGCAGCATTTACTGGCAACGGAGAACGGTATATGGGTACTTGGTACAGGGGATGGCTCGCACATATGGCAGCTGCGGCAATTGGCATAGGATTCCTGGGGAATGGGCGCAGAAAATACGGGTGGCAACAGGTGCGCATAAATAGCCGGCAATTGATTCAATAATGAGGTTGTCATTGTTTTAAACACGCGTTATATTCTACAATTACAGTATAGTATGGCAGTTACTGTCATTTCAATCGTAAAAAGTGAGGTAAAATATGAGTTTGTCGATGGGTATTGTAGGGTTGCCAAATGTGGGAAAGTCCACACTATTTAACGCGATTACAGCCAGTCACATTGAGGCTCAAAATTTTCCATTTTGTACCATCGAGCCCAATAAAGGGATTGTTTCGGTTCCCGATAGTCGGTTATTGGCATTATCGGAGTTGTCGCAATCACAAAAAGTCGTGCCAGCAACCATTGAGTTTATTGATATTGCGGGATTGGTGGCGGGGGCGTCTAAAGGAGAGGGTCTGGGAAACACATTTTTATCGCACATTCGAAATGTCGCGGCCATTGTACACGTGGTGCGTTGTTTTGATGACGATAATGTGATTCACGTGAATGGCCGCGTTAATCCCCTGCGGGATATCGACATTATTCACACCGAGTTATTGCTTGCGGATAGCGATCAATGTGACAAAGCGCTGGCCAATCAGCGTAAGCGGGCCCGCACCAACGATGCCGAGGCCATGCTCGCTGTGGATACATTGGCCAAATGTGCCGATCAATTAAACAATGGGGGATCGATTCGGGCATTGGCACTATCGCCACAGGAACAAGCCACCATTGCCACGTATCAATTTTTAACCAACAAACCCGTCATCTATGTATGCAATGTTGCCGAGTCCGCTATTTTGGACGAATCGGATTATTGCAACCAGGTGGCCGACTATGCCAAAACCCATCACGCCGAGGCCCTTGTGTTATCGGCTAATTTAGAACAGGAATTATCCGAACTGGATGCGTCGGAGCGGCCGGTGCTTATGGCGGAATTTGGATTGCAGGAGTCGGGGTTGGATCGGTTGGCCCAAAAAAGTTTTACCTTACTGGGCCTGCATACATTTTTAACCACAGGAAAAATAGAAACCCGTGCGTGGACGATCCCGGTGGGGACGCGGGCCCCTCAAGCTGCGGGTGCCATTCACAGCGATTTTGAGCGGGGGTTTATTCGAGCCAACGTGGTGGATTTTGACACATTAATGGCGTGTAAGGGTCACAAAGGCGCAAAAGATGCGGGTAAAATTCGTCAAGAGGGCAAAGACTATATTGTAAAAGACGGGGACATCATCGAGTTTTTGTTTAATGTTTAAGGTGCTTGTGTCGGGGTTTTTGATTGGGGTTGCCAACATCATACCGGGGATTAGTGGGGCCACCATTGCGGTTATGACCCGCCAATACACCCCCATTATGACGCAGTTATCGTACATTATAACGGGCCAGTTTCGGCGCATTCGGTGGCTGTATATGGTTGGGATTGCTTTAGCGGCGATCACCGGGATTGTTGCATTGTCGTGGCCATTGGACTATGCGCTGACGCATTATGCCGATAACACCTTTTTGGGACTGATAGGGCTCATGGTGGGGTCATTAGGGGGTATTCGAATGGTAACGCCGCCGCGATCATGGCGCCAGCAATGGGTATCGCCGTATACGGCGTTGGGATGTGGGCTGGTTATGACAATGGTATTCGTGCCAATAACAATGGCAGATACCGAGGCGCTATCCGGGAGCAGGGTTATGGTATCCGGGGCACTGGCCATGGCCGCTATGCTTATTCCGGGAATTAGTGGATCGAGCCTACTAATGATACTGGGGACTTATGGCCCGATTGTTCAATGGATTAAGCATCAGGCAATCGGCCCGTTACTGCCGTTTATTGCGGGCATGGGGGTGGGGGGTGTTGCGAGTGTTTGGGGGATTCGATGGGTGCTGAATCGATGGCCGCGTCAAGCGGAATCCCTTATTTTAGGCGCCATTTTGGGGTCCATTGGGGTGATTATGCGGGGGGTTTCCTTTCAAAGTGTGAATGGTTACTATGCGGTGGCTATTTTTTTGATGGGGTGTGGTGCGGGATACGGGATGCGCTCACGTGGCTAAGGATACCCTGTTTCAACACAATAATGGGCCCCAGCCATTTACCTTTAACGAATCGGTGGCCACGGTTTTTGATGATATGGTTACCCGAAGCGTGCCCCATTATGCCCAAACATTGCATCAAATAGCGCATTTAATGCCAAAAAATCCGTATATATACGATTTGGGCTGCTCACTAGGCGCCTTGGTAGGGGCGGTGTCTCAGCAGCACGCGCAGTTTCAGTATGTGGGTATCGACAAATCCCCCCACATGATTGCGCGTGCCAAACGCCTGGAATCCCCGCAGGTCCGATTTTATGAAGGGGACATTTGCGATTTTCGTATTCACGATGCGCCAACGGTTATTGTATGCCATTTGGTGCTTCAATTTATTCCCACCGCGGATCGGACAGTGGCCATGCAGCACTACGCCAATGGCCTTCCCCAAGGCGGTCGGTTGTTTATTGTGGAAAAAGTGCGTCAAATCAATGCGGAACTTCAGGCAGCGTATACCCACGATTATCACGCCTTTAAAGCCTCCAACGGGTACACCCCCCACGAAATTCAACAAAAAGACCGGGCTCTGGCCAATGTACTCTGCCCCCAAACACTGCCCTTTTACATGAATACCCTGCAGGACCTGGGGTTTCAAACCGTGGATATATTTTTTAAATGGTATAATTTTGTGGGGATTGTGGCCATCAAATGACCCCCATTCCAAAAGAATTGTTGCCCTATTTGCACCTCATTATAAGCATTGGTGCGGGGGTTGTGGTGAGTATTGTGGGCGGGTTTTTGATAGGTCTGTGGCTGGATCGCTGGTTGGGATGGCAGGGAGTGGGTAGTATTGCGGGCATTGGCATCGGGGTGGTTGTGGGATTTGTATGGCTGTATCGAAAGGTGACGGATATTACCAATGACAGTTTCTAAGCCCACGGATGCATCGGCTTTTGCTGCCACAATTTTTCGGGCATTGGCTGTATATTGGGGCATTGCCTTTGTTGGTCTAGGGGGACTATTTGGGTTTTTCTGGGGCTTACCCGGCATATACTCTACCATTCTGGGCACCATTTTTGGTCTGGGTGGATTTTATCAACTCATGCGGGATCAGGCCACAATATTGACTACAAAAAATCAAAAATTAATATTTATTCAGTATATACGCCGATTGGTAATGTACGCGATTCCCATAGGTATCGCACTAAAATTTTCAGGGTATTTTAAATTTTGGATAATCTTGATATGCTTATTCACAGGTCAGTTTATATTTATCTTGTATGAGTTAATTATGAACCTCCGACACTACAAAAAAAGGATGGCTAATCGTGGATAAACTAACACATGTTCCTATTATTGAATTTAGCGTTATGGGCTACAACGTTAGTTTGAATCCGGTTATTTTTTTGATGACGTATTTGGTAATAGCTGTATTGGTTATCGGCGCAATTGCGGTGACACGACGTTTAAAAGCGGTGCCCGGAACCCTTCAGAATTTCGGTGAAATTTTATATGAATTTATTGAAGATGTTACTGTAGGCACGCTAGGCGAAAAAGATGGCAAGTCGTTTGTCCCCTTAATTTTTACTATTTTTATTTTTGTTTTGGCCGCCAACTGGATTGGTATTTTGCCCCACATCACCCAATTTTTGGGGATGATTATTGGGGTGATTCATCACGCCTTTACCGGTAATGGTGGGGAATGGGTAATTGATGGTATTATGAATACGCAATTTCGCCCAAATCCACATACATTTTATTACGGCTTGTTTGCCTTCCCCGAATTTCAAGAGCCCACGCGGTCGATTAACACCGATTTGGCGTTGGGGTTAATTGTCTTTGCGGTTGTACACATTAATGCGGTCCGAAAAAATGGGTTTTTGGACTATTTTCGTGGTTACATGGGGGATATTATTCCGTCACACGGTTTTTGGATTTTATTGTTTCCCATCAATCCATTCTTTTATTTAAACGTGATATCCGAAGTGTCTTCGGTTGTATCACATTCCTTTCGATTATTTGGTAATATTTTTGGCGGGTTCATGATTTTGGTAATTGTATCATCGCTGGTCAAATACATGCTCATTCCCGTGGGATTATTGGCTTTTTTTGGATTGTTTGCGGGTGTTGTGCAAGCATTTGTATTTACAATGCTTGCTATTACCTATATAGGGCAAAAAAATTAGGGAGATTGTGACATGGATGTTATGATGTGTACAGTATTGGGAGCGGGGTTAGCCATCGGATTGGGGGCTATTGGATCGGCAATCGGGGAAGGGTATATTGCCATGAATGCGATGGGGGCTTTAGGACGTCAGCCCGGTGCCTCTCAAAAAATACTGCGATTAATGATTATTGGTCAGGCCATTACTGAGACAGCGGCTATTTTTGCGTTGGTCATGGCCTTAGTCTTATTGTTTGGGGGTAATGGGGAAGGAACAATGAAAGCGGTAACGTATATAGCCGCAGGCATAGCCATTGGGTTTGGGACCATTGGTTCCGGTTTTGGTGCGGGTTTGCCGGGTGGTTCTGCATTAAAAGGTATTGGGCGCAATCCTCAAAATTCGGATGCCCTGACGGTCCAAATGATTATTGGGCAAGCGGTGACGCAAACATCCACTATTTTTGCATTAACCGTATCCATGATTTTGTTTACGCTATCCCCCGAATTAAGCTACCTGAAAATGGCGGCATTGATTGGGGCCGCGTTTGCAATGGGTTTTGGTGCCATTGGTCCTGGAATTGGCGATGGTATTGTTGCGAAAAATGCGAATGAAGCCGTGGGGAAGTCCCCCCAAAACATGGGGTTATTAACACGAACAATGATCATAGGTCAGGCTATTACCGAAACAACGGATATTTATTCGTTGGTGGTGGCGCTCATACTTATTTTTGTTGTTTAAAAAAAACTGGAGGAAAAAAATGGAATTAATAACAGGAGAACAATTTGTAAAAGGTTTGGCGCTATTAGCCGCTGGAATTTCAATGGGATTCGGTGCTGTAGGCCCAGGAATTGGTGAAGGATTTGTTGCCGGAAAAGCCTGTGAAGCCATTGGCCGACGTCCCGATGAGCAAGCATTGATCACAAAAACCATGATTATCGGTCAAGCTATTTCCGAAACAACGGGTATTTACGCATTGGTTGTTTCGTTAATTTTAATCTTTGTTGTGTAGGTTGGCAGCATGATTTCAATTAATCCGTACGAAATAATACTTCAAATAATTAATTTTGGCATATTATACATATTGCTGAAGCGGTTTTTGGCGAAGCCGTTGTCGGGTTTTTTAACCGAACGTCGGCAATCCATTAAAGCAAGTATTGATAGTGCTGAATCCAATAAGCGGAAAGCAGAGTCGCTATTGGAAGAACAAAAAGAGGTATTGAAATCGGCTCAGATTGAAGCACAATCCATTCGTAAAAAAGCGGATGAATCCGCTAAAAAAGAGTTGGCGGCTGTTGTTGATGCGGGTAAGGAGCGGGTTCAGCAATTAATGGATCAGGCAGCAGCGGATATTGATGCACAAATGACACAAGCCAAAAAGGCGTTGTTGGAAGATGTTGGAAATGTGGCATCAAAAATGGCGCAAACATTGATTATTCAACAGGTTCCGGATGCGGATCGGTCCAAATTAATGCGTGCTGCAATTGATCAGGTAACCTCAACATAATGGCAACGTATCATCCCTGCATACCCAATTATTTGGATGCATTGTTGGCCAATGAAGATAGTGAAAGTCAGGTAGCGCTTATTAAGGCCTTTAATCAGTTGGCCCATGTTGTGATGGATACCCAACCCATTTGGGTGCTTTTGCAAAGCCCATTAATGAGTATTTTTGATCGAATGTCGGTTATTTCCCAGTGTGCAGATCGACTAAAGACGCCACAAAAGGTGATCAACATGTTTCGATGTTTGGTGAAAAATAATCGCTTAATGGTACTGGCTGACATGGTTACACTGAGCCAAAAGCGATCGGACCGTATTCAAAACATTTTTCATGCAAACGTGGTCTCCGCTACCCCATTGTCACCTGAGCAAATAGTGGATTTAACCAATCGGTTGATCAGTGATGCCATGCCTCAGGTAACAATATCGACAGCAATTGATGCCTCGCTTATTGCAGGCTTGACCGTTTCTATTGATAATACCGTGTACGATATGTCATTGCGGTCGGTATTTGCGGATTTTAAACAAACATTAAAAAGGAGTTCTTATGACAATTAAGCCGGAAGAAATTACAGCAATCCTAGAAAAAGAAATTGAAAACTTGGATTGGAAAGTCAACGTAAAAGAGGTTGGTTACGTTATGCAAGTAGGGGATGGTATTGCGCGGGTATACGGTTTAGAAAACGTTATGGCCGGTGAAATGGTCAAATTTTCGGAATCGGTATTTGGCATGGTGTTTAATTTGGAAGAAAATAACGTTGGGTGCGTTATTCTAGGTGATGCGCAGACCGTTAAAGAAGGTCATGTTGTGGAACGAACAAAACGTGTTATGAATGTTCCCGTTGGGGAGGCATTGCTGGGGCGTGTGGTGGATCCATTGGGGCACCCGATTGATGGTGCCGGTAGTATTGCCACCAGTCAGACGCGACCCATCGAGCGTATTGCTCCGGGTGTTTGTGATCGTCAACCGGTAACCCAACCCCTTCAAACCGGGATCAAATCGATCGATATGATGATTCCGATTGGACGGGGTCAGCGTGAGTTAATTATTGGTGACCGAAAAACCGGAAAAACCGCCATTGCACTCGATACCATTATTAATCAAAAAGATACCGATGTTATTTGTATTTATGTGGCCATTGGTCAAAAAAAATCTACGGTAGCGCAAGTGGTTCAAACCTTAAAAGATAGTGGTGCTATGGCCAAAACCATTGTGGTTTCGGCAGCCGCTTCGGATTCGGCAACATTGCAATTTTTAGCGCCATACGCAGCCTGTGCAATGGGTGAAGAGTTTTTGGATAACGGTAAGCATGTATTGGTGGTTTACGATGATTTATCAAAGCATGCCGTGGCCTATCGTCAATTGTCGTTGTTATTACGTCGACCACCAGGCCGAGAAGCGTACCCTGGGGACGTGTTTTATTTGCATTCCCGATTGTTGGAACGTGCTCTAAAATATTCGGATGAAAAGGGTGGCGGGTCATTGACGGCGTTACCGATTATTGAGACTCAGGCGGGGGATGTGTCGGCGTATATTCCAACGAATGTGATATCCATTACAGATGGCCAAATTTATTTGCAATCGGACTTGTTTAATTCCGGTATTCGGCCAGCCGTCAACCCGGGTATTTCGGTATCGCGTGTTGGGGGAAGTGCGCAAATAAAAGCTACCAAGCAAGTTGCGGGTTCGCTTCGATTGGATTTATCCCAATTTTACGAAATACAAGCGTTTGCTCAGTTTGGGTCCGACTTGGATAAGGCAACCCAGCAGCAATTGGAGCGCGGTAAACGACTCATTGAACTTTTAAAACAAGATCAATATGCGCCCTTGCGGATATCGCAACAAATCGCCATTGTGTATGCGGCCGTTAACGGTCATTTGGATGCGGTTCCAGTTGATGCAATAGCTGCATTTGAAAAAGAACTCTTTCGTGTATTGCAAATGGAGCATGGAGATGTTTTGGATCGTATTGAATCAGAAAAAGTATTAACGGATTCGATCAAATCATCATTGAATGCCGCCATAACGGCCTGTGTCGCTGTCTTTGCTACAAAATAAAGGATTGGCATGAGCATACGCGATATTAAAGATCGGATTGTTTCGGTAGAAAAAACCAAAAAAATAACCCAGGCTATGAAAATGGTATCTGCGGCTAAATTCAAGCGGCATCTGCGCGCATTGAATGGCCTTAAAGCGTATGGTTCGGGATTGCAACATATGGGGAGTGCCTTGGCACGGCGATTATATAACGATGATTTGCCCGAATTGATGCAGCCATCGCAGGCCAAGCGTTCGGCGGTGATTGTACTATCATCCGATCGGGGGTTATGTGGCGGGTTTAATGTATCGGTGTTTAAGGCATTAAACGCGCTTATGGCGACGGATGAATCCATTGATCTGTTTACGATTGGCCAAAAATCCGCGCAATTTTATGCAGGGAAATCAATCCAATGCGCGGGATCTCGGCCAGGGTTTAGTATAACAACGCCTTTATCGGAATTAACAGCCTATATGGAACCCTTCATCGAGGGTTTTTTAAGGGGACAGTATGGTCATGTTCGTATTGTGTACAATGGGTTTGTTTCGGCATTGTCGGCAAATCAGGTGGTTCAATCCCTGTTACCGGTTACCTTACCGGACTGGAATCCCAATGTTGTGTCTGATGCCGATTTTATATATGAATCATCCAAAGTGTCCGCATTAAATGCGTTTTGCAGAAAAATGGTTATGCAGCAGTTTATGGAAGGACTCTATAATAGTTTGGTGTCGGAAGAGGGATTTCGGATGGCGGCTATGGATTCGGCCTCTACAAATGCCAAAGAAATGATTAGCGAGTTGACTTTGTTTTATAATCGATCGCGGCAAGCGGCGATTACAACGGAATTAACAGAAATTGTCGCGGGTGCGGCATCAATTACATAGGAGGTAAATTATTATGAACACATCAACCAAATCAAAAGGCGTTATCACGCAAATTATTGGACCGGTGGTGGATTTTCGATTTAATAGGGAATCGCTGCCAGCCATTGGTGACGCTATTGAAGTTATGAATGGGGATCAAAAAATTGTATTTGAGACCATGCAGCATTTGGGCAACGACGTTGTTCGTACGGTTTCGATGACATCCACGGATGGATTGGTGCGAAACATGGTTGGGGTGGATACCGGTGCCCCCATCACGGTTCCCGTTGGAAAAGAAACTCTGGGACGTATTCTAAATGTTACAGGTGATGCCATTGATTATGGTGCTCCTATTGCATCTAAAAACCGACTGCCGATTATTCGAAAAGCCCCAGAACTACCGGATTTATCGCCCAAAACAGAGGTATTTGAAACGGGTATCAAGGTTATTGATTTGTTGGCGCCTTACCCAACGGGTGGAAAGGTCGGGTTGTTTGGTGGGGCTGGTGTGGGCAAGACCGTATTGATTATGGAATTGATCCGAAACATTGCCATGGAGCATGGGGGATTTTCGGTATTTACCGGTGTGGGCGAGCGAACTCGAGAAGGAAATGATTTGTGGCTAGAAATGAAGGAATCGGGTGTACTCGATAAAACCACCTTGGTATATGGTCAAATGAATGAACCTCCTGGGGCGCGTTTTCGAGTGGGATTAACGGGATTGACTCAAGCGGAGTATTTTCGAGACACAGAGGGTAAAGACGTATTGTTATTTGTAGACAATATGTTTCGATTTGTTCAAGCGGGAGCCGAGGTATCGGCGTTGTTGGGACGTATGCCATCTGCTGTGGGATACCAACCCACATTGGGAACGGATGTGGGAGAGCTTCAAGATCGTATTACATCCACGAAAAAAGGATCAATCACGTCGGTTCAGGCGATTTATGTACCTGCGGACGATTTAACAGATCCGGCACCGGCAACAACATTTTCACATTTGGATGCAACCACGGTATTGTCTCGGGTTATTGCTTCTGCGGGAATTTATCCGGCGGTGGATCCCTTGGAATCATCATCAACGATCTTAGATCCACGTATTGTGGGCGAGGATCATTATAAAATTGCCACACAGGTTAAGTTTATTCTTCAGAAATATAAAGAGCTTCAAGATATTATTAAAATTTTAGGTATGGATGAGTTATCAGAAGATGATAAAGTAACCGTAGCGCGAGCACGTAAAATTCAAAAGTTCTTTTCCCAGCCATTTTTTGTTGCGGAGCAGTTCACGGGGCATGCGGGTAAATTCGTTAAAAAAGATGACATGATTCGATCGTTTAAAGGCATTTTGGAGGGAGATTACGATCATATTCCTGAACAGTATTTTGCCTACGTGGGTAGCATTGATGATGTATTGCAAGCCTATGAATCCAGTGTATCATGAGTAAGGGACCGATTTCAGTACAGATATATGCGCCTAATCAGCCGGTTATTCAAACAGATGCCCTGTTTGTTCGGTTGCCAGGACGATCGGGAGACATTGGTGTTGAAGCCAATCACACGGCTTCTTTGGTTGAATGCCATTTTGGGGAAGTTTGTCTGCAGAATTCAAATGGCGATAGCTATTATTATATGGGCGATGCTATTGCAACAATTGAAAATGATACGGTCGTTATTATTGCGTCTTTGGTGGAGCCTGGGGAATCCATTGATCGAAAGCGTGCTGAGGCTGCTCGGGAACGCGCTATCGATCGTATTCGTTTATCCAAACGGGATAGCAGCATTGATACGGCACGTGCTCAGGCGGCATTACGGCGGGCAGAATTGCGTGTATCTATTGCCCATAAGTGTCCGTTAAGTTAAATATATTGGGGTAGTGATTGATCTGGTTGTGAGTAATCGCAATCAGATCAAATTGAATATACATATCACGTATATGGGCGTAATCCAGATACAGTTGGGTGCATCGTATCATGCGTTTTTGTTTGTGTTTATTCAATTTATAGCTGCTATGAATGGTTGTGCGGTGGGTTAATTTAACTTCGATAATATGGAGCTGACGCCCTTTTTTGGCAATAATATCCAGCTCGCCAAATCGGGTATAAAAATTACGATACATAATTTGATACCCACGCTCTTTAAGGTATACGGCTGCCATATCCTCCCCCATAAATCCTTTTGATCGCATTAATGTCCACCCGCCCGATACATAATGAAACTATCATACCATTTATTGGATATATAGCCTATATGTGTAGGGTGACATGCAACGGTGGAATCTGTTAGGGTCTTAATATCCAACAAATAAAACAACAAATGTCTTTACAAGGAGTCTAGGGTTTAGGACCAATTGTTTACGACTACCTAAACCCTAATAAAAGAGGAAAAAAAAGGGGCAAATTAATTATCGCCTAAAAGGTAAGCGATGCATACGATAGAATAGCATATGTATTTAATGCATCAAATGCATAAAAATCAGCTGCAAATTCGTTGTGAATAGACATCGTGTTATTCACGTGGTAAATACCATCTAATTGAAAACGGGTTCTATCGGCGTCAGATCGATAAGGCATTGAAATACCTTCGGGATTTAAGGCTCTGTTGTAAGCACCATCACCACTGTAATCCTCTGAAAAAATGCTGGAGTATCGGGCAGCTAATGTGAATGATCCCATGCGTTTTGTTCCGTAGGCCATTAACGCTAAAAATTGGTCGCTACTATCCGCATTAAAATCATCAAAATTGTAACTAACGATATAGCCACCATACTCAATTCCCCAAAACACCGATTTCACATCAAGCATAAGGCCCAGTGTTGATGCATTAATCGCACTGCTGTTGCCAGAATCGTTTGAATGGAATAACGAAAAACCAAATTCAGTTTTTGGCAATAAAGGCACTGTAACAAAACGTGTTGCAAATCCGATATTTCGATCACTATTATCGCCTAATCCATTATCAGTACCATTAAAAATCATAACATCCAAGCGACCATAATCAGTATTGGCCGACGTATTTAGTCCATTACTTCCAAAATCACTGAAAAGATTGTTTTTAACCAGTAGTGAATACCCCAAATCATTCAATATGAACGAGCTTCGAATAGCTGCATTATCCGATAATGTATTGGCAAATTGACCAAAAGGAATGGTAAGGAGACCGGCATCAAATGAAATATTTTGAAATATCCATGCGCGCTGAAGGGATTTAGGCGCATAGGTCAATCGATAACCCAATAGTTTAGCGCCTTCACGTAATCGAATAAACCCGTTGGAGTTCTCTTGGTTTCCGAAGGCAATATCCAGCTGAGCATTGATTTCATCACTGTACTGAATCCCAAACCCAAGATTAGCCGCTGTGCGAAATTGAGTGCTAACCAATTTGTTCTGATTAACCAAATTGGTGTCCAAACCCGTAAAAGCAGAACCGCTTAGTGATAATACCGGGTTTGCAAAAATATGAGTGGATACCACAATAAGTGCCATACCAAAAAGTAAAATTTGATGCATAATATTAATCTCCTGTCGAATAGTATTCATAAATCCAATTATCTATTTTGAGATTTTAGGATGCTTCAAATGGTATGTCAAGCATTTTTAATGTGTAATTTGTTTCCCTGCGTGGGCAATCATATCCACATAGGTTCGAATGCCAGACGGGGTTTGGTCGAAGTTGAGGACCAATACGGGGGGTGTTACCTCAATAACGTAGCCAGCTATAAGGGCATGAGATGCGATGGCCTGGATATCCTGTTGAGGTATTTGGAAAATGGGGACAATGCGATGGACATTATGGCGTTGAAGCATTTCAAAAGTGACCGTTATGTTTGATTGGTTCGGTTCAATTGCATAAGCCAAGATGCCAAATTGTTCGGCAAATGTTTGAAAGGCAGGGTGGTTTGTTGCTATTGGGGATGTGGCGTGTGAGGCAATCGCCTCACGAATACGGTTGAATTGGCGGTGGCATTGATCACGATACGTCTGCGTTCGCTGGCGAATTTGAGGGGCTTTTTCAGGAAATTCTTTTTGCAATACATGTGAAATGGTGGTGACCCAGTCCAACCACACCGATTCGAGCAACCAGCTATGAGGGGTGGGTGCATTAAGACGTAAATAATGTGTCGATTCGGTGGATGCAGGAGGCAGGGCGGGAGATGATGGCCCATCCAGCAATGTTCCCGTTGAAATGATAAGTTTGGCGTGCTTAAGCCGAGGGTCTGTCAACAGGTTGACGGGTCGTTTTTGTGGATCCTCACCGGGATGAAGCAGCGATACAACCGGCGCATCGCCACCCCATAATTCATAAACCAGATTGTGAATAAACGGATGGGTGACACCAATAGAAGCAGGTGATTCTTTATTATTCAATAAAATAGGCAGATTCATAAGCCATAAAATTAATGGGATTCCACAAATACATCCCGCAATTATGATGAGGTGCGATTGCCGCATAGTGTCTATATAATGCCTCACTCAGGATTATGTGTAAACCGTGCATTTTTACGCCTCTGGCTCATTATGTCTTGTTTGTTTACACTAGGGAAAACAATGTCCAATAATTAATCATAATGCGGGGAATTGGTTGGCATGTTGTTGCCTTGGGTAGGTTTCAGGAAGAATTTTAAGGAGGCATACAACTATGATATACCAGCAGCAACCCGTTATATTACCTTTGAGTTTTGATAATTTAAATGATTTAATCTCATTAAATACGGATCGGTACCGACCTTTAGCCTATAGAATTGAGAAGAAAAATACATCTCAGGTGGTTATTTCAGTAGATATTGGTCAATGCGATCCAGATAGTATTCGGGTGGATGTTTCGTCAGTCGGAATTCATATCCATGCGAAGGCAACGGTTATTGTTGAAATGGCATCCCGTATGGTTTTGAGCCGTAATGTGTCGCAAACCATACCGTTAGCCCCCGGTGTAGACACCTCTCGGATTCGCTCGGACATCACCGACACCGATATGCAAATTATTATTCCATTTGTATAATAGCGAACGTCTTGTATGGACGTTGTATCTAAAACAAATTACACTGCCTAGTTAGAATGACGTTGTATGATGGATTGATTGATGCGAATATTTCGCGATTGGGGGAAGGCCTTCGTGTACTGGAAGATGTGCTACGATTTGAATTGTATAATAAGTCTTTGGTTGGGGATTGTAATCATCTGCGTACCCGGTTAAAAGAGGTGTGTACCAGCATGGTTTATGCCCCCTTGGTCAATGCGCGAAATAAGGGGGAGGATCACCGAGCCAAGTCGCCTGTGCCCAGGCGGGCCTCATTAGCCGATGTGGTGACCGCAAATATTAAGCGTACAACACAGGCGTGTCGTGTACTTGAAGAAACAACCGGCGATCCGGCTTTTACCGAGATGCGATACGATTTGTATGCGCTTGAACAGGCCATTTGGCCCCATATCCAGCGGCAGGCACTGGGAGGTCCCGGCATGTATGTGGTATCCGATAATCCGCAAACGATTCATCGCATGGCCGATTTGGATTGTGTGCGTGTGGTTCAATTTAGAGACAAGCATCAATCAAAGGCGCATGCCTACACAGTTTGTCGGGACTTGGTTCGGGATTTATCCAAAAAGTCCGTTTTATTTATTGTGAATGATTATGTTGATATCGCAATGGCTGTTGCTGCGGATGGGGTTCATGTGGGCCAAGATGATATCCCAACGCAGGCCATTCGGCGCATTTTGGGGCCGGTACCCATTATTGGTAGAACCACCCATTCACTGGAACAAGGATTGGCAGCAGAAACCGAGGGCGCGGATTATGTGAGTTGTGGCCCTATTTGGGATACGCCCTCAAAGCCCGGTCGGCCCGGTATTGGGTTGTCATATTTAAAATCACGGCATTTAATAACCATTCCGATAGTGGCAATTGGAGGCATTGATCGCCACACCGTTGAGCAGGTATTGCCGTACAAGCCCGATCTAATCGGCGTGATTCGTGCGGTGGATGATGTGGATTATATGGGGACAATTTTGGCCGAAGCATCGCTTTAGGTTTGGCATTTTAAATAATTGGATGTATAATTTGACCCATGGAAATGTCACCATTTGCCTCGGCTTATTCTCATCAGGATTGGGAAATTGGTTTATACGATGAGTGGGAAAATGGCGGTTTTTTTTCGCCAGTAGGGACGGGGCCAATGTTTTCGATGGTGGCGCCCCCGCCAAATATTACGGGAGAGCTCCATATGGGGCACGCTTTGAATCTAACCATTCAAGATGTGGTTGCCCGATTTAAACGATTGAATGGGTATCGTGTGTTGTGGGTCCCTGGCACGGATCATGCGGGCATTGCCACCCAAAACGTCATTGATAAGCAACTGCAGCACGAAGGAACCTCGGCGGCGGCATTGGGGCGGGAGGCGTTTTTGAAGCGGGTATGGACCTGGAAGCACGCTTATGGTGATCGCATTACCCACCAGATTCGTCGGTTGGGGGCCAGTGTGGACTGGTCATATGAGCGATTTACTATGGATGATGTGTGTCAGGCAGCGGTTCGGCATCATTTTGTGGCGTTGTACCAAAAAGGTTTGATTTATCGGGGCGAATATATTGTGAATTGGTGTCCTAAAAACAAAACGGCTATTAGTGATATCGAGGTTGCCTATGAAGAAGTTAAAGGGCACTTATGGCATATTCGGTATCCGTTAACCCAGGATTCATCGCGGTTTATTACCGTGGCCACCACACGACCCGAAACGTTGTTTGGGGACACGGCGGTTGCCGTTCATCCATCCGATGAGCGGTACCAATCGCTGATTGGTCAGACGGTACGGGTGCCCTTAGCCGAGCGCGACATTCCTATTATTGCGGATGCTTATGTGGATCCTCAATTTGGATCAGGGGCTGTAAAAATTACCCCCGCCCACGATCCCAATGATTTTGATATGGGGAATCGACACCAATTGCCGCGCATTGTGGTGATGGATGAATCTGCGGTGATGAATGACGCTGTGCCCCGGCGGTATCAGGGCTTAACGCGCTATGCTTGTCGGGATCGTGTTGTAGCGGACTTGAGTGATGGAGGCTATTTGGATAGGGTGGAGGACCACGTGCACAATGTGGGAACCAATGCACGGAGTGGGGATGTGATTGAACCGTATTTATCCACCCAATGGTTTGTGAAAATGGGGCCTATTACGCCGCAAGCTTTAGATGTGGTTGAAACAAATCGGGTGCGGTTTGTTCCCGACCGATGGAAAAAATTATACAACGAATGGATGACATCGATTCGGGATTGGTGCATTTCGCGTCAAATATGGTGGGGTCATGCCATTCCGGTGTGGTACTGCCAGCAATGCGAATGCGATCCGATTGTTCAGGGGGATACACCTACGGCTTGTCCCCATTGCGGAGCCACGGATTTGGTGCAGGATCCGGATGTATTGGATACCTGGTTTTCGTCGGCGTTATGGCCTTTTTCCACCATGGGATGGCCCCAAAAAACCGACATGTTGGCCAATTATTACCCAACATCGCTTTTGGTAACGGGGTATGATATTGTCACATTTTGGGTGTCGCGGATGATCACTATGGGATTGGTTCATACACAAACGGTACCATTTAATGATGTGTATATTCACGGACTTATTCGGGATATCCACGGTAAAAAAATGAGTAAGTCTGTGGGCAATGTGATTAACCCGCTAACCGTTATTGATGATTACGGTGCCGATGCCTTGCGATTTGGGTTGATGGGACTGTGCACCAAAGGGGGGCAAGACATTAAGTTGTCGCTAGAAAAAATCAAGTCCTGCCGAAACTTTAGTAATAAATTATGGAACTGGGCGCGATTTGTTGAAATGTGTTTAAATGATGAGACGCTTATATACGATCCGGCATGTGCACCAATCCCGACAACGGCCATTGATCGATGGATTTTGAATCGATACCACCAGATGGTGTCGGTTGTGACGGCCCAGTTGGCGGATTACAATTTTTCGGCAGCGGCGGATGAATTGTGGGAGTTTGTGTGGAATCAATGTTGCGATTGGTATATTGAAGGCATTAAATCGCATCGTCAAGAATCGTTGCCGGTGTTGGTGTATGTTTGTTTTCAAACAGTGGTTGTCATGCATCCCTTTATGCCCTTTGTTACCGAGGCCATTTGGGTCACGTTATTGGCCCATCCAAGAATTCAACGGTCCTCCTTGCCGACAAGCGTTCAGCAGGCAATGTGGCCATCGGCAACGGAGACGGTGGATACGGGTTGCTTGGACCGGTTTAATCGGTTGTTTACAATTGTTCGAGAAGTGCGGCATGTGATTAAGGCAGCAAATGCGTCGCCCAAGGATGCGCAAGTGTATGTAGACCATGCGGATCCGGATATTCAGTCCGAATTGCAGGCATCATTGGCCCTGATTCAGCAGTTAGCACGCGTGGATGCGTGTTATTTGGGGAGTACGCCCGTGGACTCGGCATTAACCGCTAGCCATTCGGTGGCAGCTACGGTGGCCATTGGGATTTTACTGCCAACGGTGGATTCGTCAGTGGAACAGCAGCGCTTAACCGCTCGGTTGACCCAATTATCCAAAACAGCGGATACCTTACAAAAAAAATTGGGTAATAGCGGTTTTTTGGCCAAAGCACCTGCGGCCGTTGTGCATAAAGTTAGGGCGGAATATGAGGCGGTGTTGGTCGAAATGGACCACATAAAGGGGCAGGTCAATGCTCACTAAAACAGACGCTTACTTGCGTTCGGTTCAACAGCTTCAGAAAAAAGTATTTCGTCGGGGGATTAACTATTCGCTAGATCGGTTTATAACGGCATTAGCCGCATTGGGAAATCCGCACCACGTTTGTACAAAGGCTATTCATATTGCGGGTACCAATGGAAAGGGGTCTGTTGCTCACTATATAACCAATTCACTGCAATACATGGGCCACACCGTCATGACATACACGTCCCCGCATATATACGATTATACGGAGCGGTTTTCGCGCAATAGCGCCCCCATATCGCGCGGGGTATTTTCGGAGTTATTTGATGCGGTTACTGCCGTAGACCCCGACGATTGTTTGAGTGAATTTGAATGTTTGACGGCCATGGCGTTTCAATTTGCAAAACGCTATCCGGTGGATTATGCGGTGATTGAAACCGGATTGGGTGGGCGACTGGATGCCACCAACGTATTGCCTCACGCGGTCGCTATTATTACCGACATTGACATGGATCACACCGATATTTTGGGGGATACCTTAGCCAAAATTGCTTATGAAAAAGCGGGGATTATTAAACCCGGTGCTACGGTGATCACCCATGCGGATCAACCGACAGAGGTGATGGCGGTTTTACAGTCAGTGGCGAGAGACCGTCAGGCAACCATTCATCAAGCGGTGTGGGAAAAAGGGGATTTTCATTCCCGGAATCAAGCCTTGGTGTCAACAGCGTTGCGGGTTATGTTCCCCGAACGGGAGCCGGTGTGGGAAGATGTATTGGCCAATGTGATTTCGTTGTTTGGGCGCTTTACACCCATGGAATACAGAGGGGTTCCGTGCTGGGTGGATGTTGGGCATAATGTGTCGGCGGCAAAAGCCATGTTGGGTATGGGGCTTCCAATTTCGGAATGGGTTGTGGGCATGCAACGCCACAAGAACTATGAAGCGGTATTTCAATTTTTGGTAGATAACAACCAATCGGTGCGATTGTTTGAATTCAATCCAGGGGTGGCGGCGCCGTATATGGCATTGCCTGAGCATTTACGAGAGCGCGTGGGGGAATGGCGGGTGGCTACGGATACGGTTGTCCGAAATACGTTGTTTTTTGGATCATTTCATATGATGAAGGCCCTTCAAAAAGGATTTCTTCTGGATGCCTAAAGCGGTTGTGTTGGTAACCAACAATAGCCATAAAGTGCGTGAGATTGCGATGATGCTGGGGGATGATTTCCCTTTTCCCGTGGTGCCTTATCAACATATATTGGGTGACACCGTTACGATTGTGGAAGATGGTCATACATTTGAAGAGAATGCCATTATTAAAGTTAGGGCCCTACCGGTGAATCCAGAATATGTTTATTTGGCGGAAGATTCGGGTATTGAAGTGGCCGCATTGCAGGGCGCGCCGGGCATTTATTCGGCACGATATGCCGGTGAAAATGCCTCGGGTGAGGCGATGTGTCATAAATTGTTACGGGATTGTTATGGGGTGGGGAATCGCGACGCGCAGTACTGCGCGGTTATGGCACTTCGCCTTCCAGAAACCGATACTATTCACACATTTACAGGCATTACAACCGGTTCTCTTGCCCATCAAATGGTTGGGGAGGGGGGATTTGGGTACGACCCCATTTTTATACCCGAGGGAGAGGATCGTACATTTGCAGAAATGGCTCCCTATGAAAAAATTGCCCAATCGCATCGATATAAGGCCTTACAACAGGTTAAGCAGGCCTTAATTGAAGTATATATGGGCGCCCAATGACACAAAGCCATTCCGTTCAGTCTTGGTAGACGCTGATCCTGAAAAGGCTGTTTTTGTTCGTTCGGCTTGAACAAACCCTGCTTCAATATTCCAGAAAATGGTTCGCCCTCCAAAAGAAAAGTCCGCACCAATAAAGGCTTCCAATAACGCGGTTTCATCGGTATTGGTTGCGGTGAAACTCCCATAATCGGGATCAGACGAATAATTGTCGCTTTTTTTACCAAGTCCAATACCCACATAAACCACCGCTAATTGATCTACCGATAGGAGTGTGTCTTCTAAATCATAGGTTAAACGACCCCGAAGTGTGGATTTTTCACGATTATTGTCTGTGGATAGCCATCCAATGCCTTGTATTCCCCATCGATCGATGGGGTGAAACCGGATACTGAATCCCGAACCAAAGGGATTCCATTGGCCGCCCAAGCCCAATTTGCCACGAAGTGTTTTTCGTAGCCGCTTTTCTTCAACTTGTTTGGATCCATAGTTAATGACCGTTGATGGCACGGATGTGCTTCCAATAAATGTATTGGCGTTCACCACGGTGTTTTCGCCCACACCAACCATAGCGCGTTCCGAAAAAATGGTTTCGTTATCGGATTTAATGGTTACTTGATAGTCTCCCGGATCGGTGGGGAACTTCGTAACCGTACCTTCGCCAACAAAGACCCCGTTTAAAAAAACACGAGAGCCCGGCGTGTCATTTAAAACCGTAATGGTTTGGGCATATAGTGGTATACAGGCTAGCGTTATAAATAGTGTGAAATAGTGTTTAATCATGGCAAATCCTTTCTATGGTTGTACTATTGAAATGGCGTTGTTTTCTAGGGTAATGGTTCGACGGATGTAGCCAGATCCAAAGTTGGGATCCAATGTTCCCAAATAATGGAATTGAGCGGATATGGACAGGCTGGTTGGTACAAATCCAAAGGAAGACCCATTTAAAGCGGATGTGTTAATGAAAGAGGCTGCGTCATCCAATGTAATGGTTGTTTTGTTAAACAAGTCGCTCCCTTCAAATGTAGCGCTCATATCCGTTTGTGTGAAAATAGCGTCATCAGATGCGCTAAAAACACCCAAAACGACGTTATTTGGAATGGATTCAATTGTATTGTGGGTGGGAGCGGTTACAAGACCAGCGATACGATTGGCTGTGGCCAAATACATTGTGGGCAATATTTCTTCTTTAATGGTTAGAGTGGTTTTTGTAAGATTTTCTTCGTATATTAAATCATCTTTATTTATTACGACGGTTACGGTAAAGGTGGTGTTTTTGGTTACACTGTCTTGGTCGGGTTCAAATACATACCCATTGGTGGGGGTGTTGTAGCTAAGCAGTTGGTCATTTACAAATACTTCGGACACGCTTTCAGGGACACCCTTTCTTTTAAATTCAATGGTCAGTTTTGAGGTCTGGGTGCCATTTGGAGAAACCGTGGTATTGAGTACCATTTCAGCGGACAAATCAGAGCTGGTGTTGGCGGGCTTCAATATATCGCAACCCAACAGTAGTGCCCCAACAAAAATAATAAAAATATGTTTAACCATTGTAATTAAGTATGATGATTTTTTTCAGAGTAGTCAATCGCTGTTTGTTGAACCACGGGATCGCGACGAAAGGATTGCCATTTGGCATACTCAACAATGGGATTGGCAAGTGTGTCGGGATCCATTTGGATACCGATGTCCATAACATGCGACAAATGATAAATCCATGTATCAATACTGGGGTGATCGTTAATGGTCCATACAATGCATTGGTGGGTGTGGTTGGGCAGTGTTCGGCATAAATCAATGCATTTTAAGATCTCGGTAATCGACCAAAATGGAAAACCATGACTGAATGAATCCAAAACAATACGCTGATAGGGAACCGTGCTGCACGTTTCTATTAAGTAATCGATAATGAAATCAATATTGCGCCAAGGTTTTGTGGTTATTGCACTGTATTGTGATGCATCGCAAAATTTAAAATAAGACTTTTGGTGCATATTTTCATTAAAAACGGGATCCAATTTTTGTTTGGGTGTTTCGAAGGATACTAGCAGGGTGGGCTGTTTTTTTTGAATGCCATCGACAATAAATTGGCGAACCAATCGCGATTGCGAGCCGATGGGGCCCCGAATCAAAATAAAGGATTCGGGCAGAATGCTGCCATAAAATTGATGATCCAATGCGGGGATTCCAAATTGAAAGCACATGTTTTTGGGATCAATAATGGATATAGCGTGATCTTCGAGGGGGATAACCGGTTTAATTCGCGCGTTAATGGCATCCATAAGGCTTTTGGCATTTAAGGGTTTCAATAAAACGTCATCAACCGAGGTGTCTTCGGGAAGGACGGGGTTAGGGGATCGGGATTCTTGTAAAAAAATAAAGGGAATATGGGCTAATGTTTCGGTTTGTTTCATCCGTTTATACAATTCAACCCCATCGCAGTTTGGCATGATCACATCGGAAAATACGATGTCGGGGAGTATGGCATGACTTTTTTGATAGGCGTCTTCACCATCGTCACACACAACGACGTTAAAATCATTGGCGGGTAAGAACAGTTTGGCAATACGGCCCGTGTTGGGGTCATCATCGACGACAAAAACAGTGGGGCGGTTACTCATTGGCGGTGCTTTAAAACCAGTCCGGCAGAGGGGTCCACCGTAAATCGATAATTACCGCTAATATTGTGACTATTGTTTTTGGATATGGTGAGCCAGTATGTAACGTAATCGGATTGGGTGTTTTGTGTGAATAATAATTGATCACTCACATGATTGGTGTTTAGCCATAGTGAGGGATGGCTACTCACATCGTGCAAAATGGCCAGTGATGTTGCGCCATAGGTTTGGATAATATCCAAGAATTCACGAATAAAGTATTGCTTATCGCTGTTTGAGCAATCGTGAAGTATGTGGGGCAGTAATGAATCGATGATGAGTCGTGTGAGGCGTGATTCGTTGCAGCAGGCATTGAGTTGGCGGTGAATACGGTCTAAAAGCGCGTTGATGGGGCTTTGAATTTCCCAATCGTCGATATCCAGTTCAATAAATGTGAGTACGCCCTGGTCAATATAGCTATGAACATGAGCATTTAGGGATGCGGCATTTTCAATAACCCGTTCGGGTTTTTTGTCAATGCAAATATAGGCGCCTGCCTCGTGTGAGCGAACGCCATTCATCATGAATTGAATGGCTACGGTGGTTTTTCCACAACCGGGATCCCCAACCAAAACCGTGCATTTTTTTTCGTGTACTCCCCCACCCAATATATAATCCAATTGCGGATTGCCTAGGGATACGAGTGACATGTATCCATAATAGTCTATGTGGGATGGCGAAATCAACCAAAGGTGGGGTAGCCCAATGGATTTTGGCATGATGCAATATATAGAAAAAGGGGGGCAATGCTCTTTATTTATAAATAGTTTTTTTGATGAAATTTTTGATGGGGTTGTATACGATATACGCTATGTATGGTGTGATTGTATGCTAAGTTTGGGTTTGAGAAATGATGGGTATATAGGGAATTAGTATGAAAGATGGCAGTATATTTTGGGCGGGTTCGTCACCTATTGGGGGAGGGGGGCGTAGTACGCCTCCTTCACGTACCGCTTCCGTGAGCGGGACGCCTATGTGGTCTTCCGGTACCACGATTTCGGATGAAGATAAACAGGCTATTAGGTCTGTTTTTAAGGAGCATATAGCGACTATTAATACAGACGGTAGGGGGGCCTATACGGTGGGTAATTATGTTACCGCGTTTGAGGCGTTGAAGACAAATTCAGGCTTGCAGAATAATATAAGAAATTTTATTTTACAGTCAAATTTTGAGATTGGAAGAATTCTTGAAAATACAGATAGGGATACGGATAAGGCGTGCCTGAAATCGTTATTACATAGCGTTAAGGCGGTATTG
>JALQXX010000024.1 GCA_023262965.1 Candidatus Marinamargulisbacteria bacterium | reverse complement strand
CAAACAGTCATTGGGGTCTACGGATGTTGTTGCTATGCATGATTTAGACAGGGTGATTGATGCAAACTATCGCCACATATCCAAGGGGGGATTGATTCAAACAAGTGATTATGCCCAGTTATTACAAACGGGCGATTTAGGTGTTATGCCGCAAGATAAAGAAAATCAGGCCGTCTTTTTAAAATGGTTTGATGCCCAAGCGATTCCTGCAACATCACAGGGGTTGGCGGCGATTCATAATTTGCTGGACGCTATAGAAGCGGACGGGGCTGATTCGGCGTTTACCGATTTAAAATCGCGAGATGCCTTTCGGGATTTGTTATGCGCGCGTGGGTTTGCAATGGTAACGGCCTGTCCATGGTTACAGGATCCGGCGGATCCGCAATCGAGCCTTCCCGAGCCCCCGGTTCAAGTGGATGGCGGTGCATCGATGATTCCGAAGCCGCCGGTTCAAGTGGATGCGAGTGCTTCGGATTCGGTGGCGGATACAACAAGCGCGCCCATAAAGCGCAATACCCCGGATTATTTTCTAAAAAAATTAAATATAACTGATAAAGATAACAAAAAGCAAATAGACGGCATAGTGCAACGTATTGATGCGTCGAAGACGCAATTAAATAGGTGGATAGATAGGCAGTATGATCGTATGGCGCGACCATCGGCATCCGATCGGTATTCCGAATTGCAACAGGGTGTTCGGCAGGCCTATCAACACGCCAATATCCAGTGGGAGACCTTTATTGACACCCCCAATCGTGCATTTGAAACCGAGGATCAGGCCCGATTATTTTTACATAAACTAACGGCGCAAGGAATGGCGGCGGTTGTGGGGGATCCCCCTGCAGCGGATCGTCTAAAAAAGATAGGGCAGCGGTTTGGTCATATTGAACGTCGGTATCCGCATCTATTATCACGGGATAATCGGCAGCGGATAACAGCCATTACAGATAAAATAGCCACGTTATTAAATGCGGGGGAGATGACAATAGATACCGTTCAGGACATGATGTCGGATTGGCCTGGTTTAGCACAACACGCGCTAATGGCGCGGGTGGCGGAATCGAATCCAGGCAATGGTCGGATATTACGGATAGCGGCCAGTGCCAACCGATGCCTGGATCACATGATGACACCGGGCATGCACACCCCCACCATGCGACAAATTGATCATGAGCAGCAAGCGATACACGCCCTTATTGAGGAAGAGTGCCAGTCATTTTCGGATGCCGAGGATCGCGTCGCCGTTCTAAAACGCCTTATTGAAACAGTGCAAGTACCCAATGGGTCACAAGATGCGAGCGTGCAATTGGCGCGGCTTCGCGGCATTCAACAGGCCATTATAAATGACGATCGGATGATGTCCGATCAAAAAAACCCACTCAATATGGCATTAATGGGTGCATCAAGTACGATATTCATGAGTAAGCGTTCGGATTTGCCGCTATCGGATCGCTCATTTGATCATATGATTCATTTGTTGGAGGGCTATGAATCGCAGGCGATCCCAGATATGTTGGGTCGTATGACAGAGGGGATGTCGCGTCGGGATGTGGACCGCTTTTATGATCGTGTGGCAATGCATATACGAACACGACCAACCAACACCGATGTTCCCATTATAATGAATGCCTTGGGGACGATTCGAAACCAACGGCGTAAGGCGGGTGGTCCCGATGCGGTTTCGTATGTGGTTAAACGGGATGCCGCCGCATTGGCCCGTGCCACCACAGCACCGGAAATCCAGGATACGTTGAAGAGCATTGTGGCCGATCCCAATCGTTCTCCCGAAAGTCAGGCGGCTGTTTTAAAGCAACTGTTGATACGGAATCCTCAGGTATATGTAACGGTGTTGGATCACCTCATGGTATTAACCGAGTCATCCGATGTGCCCAACGTACCCACATTGCGTGGAGCAGCGACCGATGCGGTACCGTCTAGCGCAGTGCCGTCATCGACAGTATCCAATTTATTGGCCGATTATGTTAGGCAGTTGAGTCAAGATCCCGGGCTTGCAGCGGTGCATCGTAACACCATGAAATCGTATTATGGAGGGCATTTCTCAGGGATGTATCGGTCAATATATGCGCATAACCCACCCAAACGGGTGGCCGTAAACGGGCAACTGCCGTCGGCAGATCCCACCAAGGCCATGTTGAAACGGGTGGCGACTACCGACGTGGCGGTGTTTCAAACGTTTTTAGAAAAGGCCTCGGCAGCAGAGGTTCGAGAATACGCGCCCATGGCCCGAGACAATTTAATCCAGGCAGCAAAAAATGGTAAATTATCATCTAAATGTCTCCAAAAAATCCTGGTGGTGGGTACGGAATGGCGATCATTTGGTGGGTTACTGTCACGAAATACAGGGACATGGGCGCCGATTAATCAATTGGTGGTTGATCTGCAACAGGCTTTGATTGAGCGAGCGATTGATTTGGGTCATTCCAAATCGTCATTGATACCCGAGGCGCCGGTAGTATCGCAATCCGCTGATGCATCCCAGTCATCGGTGGGGGATGTTCCGGCACAACCAGTGCTCAACCCCGACGCGTCGTCACAGGCTGTACAGGGTAGCGATGCACCCCGGCCCCCGGTGCGTGCTACAAGCGTACCTCAGCCGCCAGTGCGTGATACAACCGCACCTCAGCCCCCGGTTCGGGATGGGATGTCGGCGTCTTCGGACGCGATTCCAACACGGCCAGAATTGCGATCAACGCAGGCAAATGATCCGGACGCATTTACCGTAACGGATGATGTGAAAGCGCTGTTTGATATGATTAAAGCCACATTGGTTCATCAACCCAAGCAACACAGTATCACGATTATGGATAGCCTGAATCAGGGTGTTCTGAAGCCATTGGCCTACGCCTTTGTGTTTCCGATTATCGCGTTGGATACCATCAATCCGTTTCAGTTCCAACCGAAAGGGGTGACCCAGTCTGGCCGGGGAACATTAACGGTATCGGAACAAATCAACCAATGGTTCAATCGTAAAACCAATACGGTGCAGTTACGAGTGGTTGACACAACGCGTAACCAATTGGCCACGGATCCCAAGGCTTTTGCGGCGTTTCTAAACCATATTATTCGTACGGGCAGTACGGGATCCGCATCCTCTATCACCCAGGAAGAGGCCCTGTGTTATGATTTGCTGGAAAAAACATCCAACAAAAACGCCATATACAATGCGATTAACACCGCAGCAGTCAGTGAGAAGGCCACGCTACTGGCAGTTGCCAATATGGATTCAAAAAAAATTATAGAAGGTCTAACCGGTACGCAGAGGGATGTGTATATCAAGGCATTGAATATCGCAGCCAAAAAAGGACTGGTATCCAATACAGAATTGGTGGCTATTGTTAACAAATTGGGCCAGGATAGGTGGCAATCACTCACGCAATCGGCGTTATCGGGTGAGGATCCATCCATCAGCCATCCAAACCGGCCACCTTCACCAGAGCATACCGACCAAAAAATACCCAATGCGGATTACAAAGAATTGTTGCCCAAAATGATGGGGGCGTTGGCCAAGCGGGATCCATCAAGCGCTAAGCAATGGTGTAAAACGGTATTTTCATGGCTAGATAGCATGAATACATCGCCCGAAAGTGCGTCTTCTTCAGAAAATGAGCTGCCGTCTGTACCCCGGTTGGTGCCGGCGTCGGCTCCGGCCATACAATCCCTCAAAGTGGCTATTATACAGAATATGCGTCAGTATAGGCCCATTGATGATGCGGATATTGCCCCGGATATTGGGGATTTGCTAAAAAACACCCCATCGTTCACGCACGAGTTTGCCAAACGGTTGGGGGCGCATATCGATACCATTGTTATGGAGGGAAAGCCAACCACAAATAAATTGGACGAAAAATTAATGGGGGTATATAGTACGTTGAAAGCAATGCAGAGCGCCCCGAATGCGGTGTCTTCCAAAAAAACCGTGCGGGGTTTATTGCACGACCATGGCATCAATCCCGTGGATATCGCCCATATTGTAAGTGATGTTACCATGAGAGATCCCACATTTGACACCGCTTTCAATCAATTATTGAACACGCGTTTACGTCAGGTTGTTCGTAACGATGCGGTTTTTAATACAGAGGCAAAAACCCGCATGGCCGCCTTGCGACATAATATTGCCCAGAATAAACGCGCTAACCCCGATTTTAACAAGGAAATGAGCGCTATTTTAAAATTAGTGCCACGGAGCGGCCATCACTAACTGCCGTTCGCGTAGCGTTGCTAAAAAAATGATGTCAGTTGGTGATGGGGTTCAAAAAAACCGCTAAAGTCACATTGATTATTACCGATAAGTAGCGTACCATGGAGGTATTAATGAGTAATATTACAAATAAAAAAACCGTGTCAATCATCGATGGAAACCAATTGGCGGCCAAGGTTATTGATTCAACCGATGATTTTGTTCAGTTTTGTGTTGATCGCATGAAGCATTTACCGGATTCGCCGAATGCGGATCGGGTTCAGGCGATTAAAGAGCAGATGGCCAACGGTACTTACAATCTAGATGCTCATTTGGATGATGTTGCCGACGCTCTTTTATCAGACCCATCGTTATTGCTTTAGTATCCCAAGTTATTGCTTTAGTATCCCAAATAGATTTATATAAAACGTCTTTTTGATGAGGGCAACCTTGACATTAGCGCTTGTTTTTACTACAGTAAAACCAAGTACTCGACTGTGTTCGTGACCCTTGTTGAATATGTGGTACCAGAGAATTCTACGGAATGGGGCCGTCATGGCAATAACCAGCGATATATCGTTGGACCCAATTTGAAAAATGTGGAATACCCATTTACAATTGACGACACAGTGGGGTATCTTAATAACTGATTATGTCTGTTAAAGTGATCGTAGGAACGCAGTGGGGGGATGAAGGTAAGGGGAAAATTACCGATATTTTAGCTGAAAAGATGGATTATGTGGTTCGGTACCAAGGTGGCAACAATGCGGGTCATACGGTGGTGGTGGGGGACAAAACCTTTAAATTGCATTTGGTCCCTTCGGGGATATTATATGACACCGTTGTGAGTATGATTGGAAACGGGGTGGTTATTGATCCCGGTGTGTTAATTGAGGAGATGGAGACCTTAAAGGCGCAGGGCGTGTTTATTGATCACAATCGTTTGCGCATATCATCGATTGCGCATGTGATTTTGCCCGTTCACAAGGCCATTGATTCGCAGCAAGAAGCCTTGCGTCGTGAGCAAAAAATTGGCACTACGGGCCGTGGAATTGGCCCGTGTTATACCGATAAAGTGGCCCGATTGGGCGTACGTATGATGGATTTACTGAGTAAAGATCGGTTAGCAAAACGGTTGCAAAAGCATCCCAATATGCGTCCGGACGATGTGGAATCGGTTATCGAAACATACGCCGGCTATGGTGATGTGTTACGGCCATTTGTAACCGATACGTCATTAGAAATCAATCGTGCGATTGCGCGGGGTAAACGCATTATTATGGAGGGGGCGCAAGGAACCATGTTGGATGTGGACCATGGTACCTACCCATTTGTAACGTCGTCCAATCCCATATCGGGAGCGGCTTGTATTGGTGCGGGTGTTGGTCCCCATAAAATTGATCAGGTGATTGGGGTTACAAAAGCGTATTGCACGCGTGTTGGTGAGGGACCATTTCCGACCGAAGAGTTTGGGGAGATCAACGATTATTTGCGAACAAAAGGCTGCGAATTTGGTACAACAACCGCTCGGCCCCGTCGCTGTGGGTGGTTGGATTTGGTGGTGTTGCGTTACGCGGTACGCATCAACGGCATTACCGAAATTTGTTTGACCAAGCTGGATGTTTTGGATGAGTTAAAAACCATCCGTGTGTGCACGGCGTACCAAACCCCAGAGGGCACGGTTGACGAGTTTCCTTTGGATTTGGAAACATTTTCAGAAGCCAAGCCCATTTATGATGAATTGCCCGGCTGGTGTGAAGACATATCACAAGTGACGCATTTTGAAAAATTGCCTTTAAATGCCAAAAATTATATTAAGTATATATCCAATATATTAGGTGTTCGCATTTCGTTGGTGTCGGTAGGTTCCAAGCGTCTGCAGACGATTCATTTATTAACGCACTAGTATGTTGATTACGGTTTTAAAATCCAAAATTTCATATGCCACGATTACGCATACGGATTTAAATTATGTGGGATCCATTACGATTGATGCCGCTATTATGAAGGCCGCGCATTTGCGTGAAAACGAGCGGGTTCAAGTAGTGAATATGAGTAACGGGGAGCGGCTAGAAACCTATGTTATTGCCGGCGAGGCGGGGTCCCGTGTGATTGGGTTGAATGGCCCGGCTGCGCGGAAGGGGTATGTGGGGGATTTTGTATTTATATTAAGTTACGGTATGATCGATACATCCGATCATGTTGAGCCCATATTGATTAATATGAAGGATCGTTAGGTGTATCCCATAACCGGTGAACGGCACGAATCGGATCATCGCATTGGCGGGTGCTCGGTGCGGGAGCTGGTGTCAACCTATGGAACGCCCTTGTACGTTGTGGATGAGGCGACGCTGCGGTACAACTGTCAGCAATTTACGACAACACTGCGGGATCACTATCCCAATGCAACGGTGGCCTATGCCTCTAAGGCGGGGTTAACGGTGGGGATTGCGAATATTATTGCATCGGAGCAGCTGGGGGCGGATGTTGTGTCGGGCGGCGAGTTGTACACCATTTTACAAAGTCGGGTGGACCCGGAGCGGGTGTATTTTCATGGAAACAACAAATCGGGTTCAGAGATTGATTTGGCGATTCGGCATTGTGTGACGATTGTTGTGGACAATGCCCACGAATTGGCCCATATTCAGGCCATTGCTACGGATCTTCAACAGCCCGCACGCGTGTTGTTTCGATTAAATCCGGGGATTGATGTGCATACACATCGGTATATTAAAACCGGTCACGGGGATTCCAAGTTTGGGTTGACCGTGGATGAGGCCATCCCCTTAATGCAGCGGGTTGTTGCGGGTGATTGGGCGGTGTTGCGGGGCATTCATGCGCATATAGGGTCGCAGATTATGGATGAGGCACCTTTTCAGATGGTGGTCCGTTGGTTGGTGGCAACGGCAGCGACCCTTATACAGGTATTGAATCATCCCATTGATGCGATTAATTGTGGGGGCGGGTTTGGGATTTCGTACACAGCGGGTGATACGGCCCCGAATATTCCACGTATTATTCACCAGATGACCGAAACCTTAAAGCAATCGTGTGCGGAGCATGCCATACCCTTGCCGCGGTTGATTGTGGAGCCGGGGCGATCCATTATTGGCAATGCGGGGGTCACATTGTACACCATTGGTGCGGTTAAGTCGGTGCCCCAGGGATCGCAGTACATTTTTGTGGATGGGGGTATGGCCGACAACCCTCGATTTATGATGTACCAATCGGCGTACACCTTTGATGTTATTTCGGCAGAACCCTCGCTCCAAACGGGGGTGTTTAAAATAGCGGGTAAATTTTGTGAATCGGGCGATGTTTTGGCGGATGGGGTTACGCTGCCGGTGCCACAACCCAATGATATTATGATTGTGTATGGTACAGGGGCCTATAATTATTCCATGTCGTCCAACTACAATCGGTATTGCAAGCCGGCCATGGTTTTGGTGAACAATGGGACCTCGCGTGTGTTGGTGAAACGGGAAACTTACGCGGATATTGTTCGGCACGATATGCCATGAATCCAACCGATTTCACCCTTTTAAAAATCGTGGATGTGGGGTGTATTTTAGGGGCCTTGTATGGTTTTTTTTGGGTTTTGCGGCGTACGCATATTCAAAATATATCGGCGGTGATGATGATTTTTTTTGTGGCGTATTTTGGCAGCCACATCATTGGGTTATCCTTTTTTTCGCAGTTTATTGAGCAGTTTTTTGTGGTGTTTATGGTGTTTATTGTCGTGGTGTTTCAAAATGAAATACGGCGGGCATCCGATAAAATACGGCGTGGGCATCTTTTTTTTGATGCAAAAACCAAAAAAAGCAAGCAGCCATTATTGATTAAGCGGATCTTGCAAAGTGTGGAGTTTATGTCAAAAAATAAAATTGGGGCATTATTGGTTATTGAGCAGTCCATGCCATTGGATGATTACACGGAATCGGGGATTCGTGTGAATGCTGTGGTATCATCGGAGCTTATTTGCGCCATATTTTGGCCAGGCTCGCCTACCCATGATGGGGCGATTATTATACGTGGCAATGAGATTGTAACAGCGGGGTGCTTATTGCCCCTAACCAATTCAAAGGTATCGGACAAGCGGCTGGGAACGCGGCACATGTCGGCGATTGGCATCAGTGAGGAAACCGATGCTTTGGTGATTGTGGTGTCCGAAGAAACGGGCACCATTTCGATTGCGGAGAAAGGGGCATTAACCCGATTTTTAAATCGCGAGGCACTAGAAACGCGATTGTTTAATTTATATAAGGAGGCGGTTGCATGACGATTCAAAAATGGTGGGCCAAATACCGCGCCCAGCAGCCCATTACATTATTAACGGCGTATGATGCCACCATGGCACGGTTGATTGAGATGGCCGAGGCGGATGGCGTTCTGGTGGGGGATTCGTTAATGCATACGTTTTTTGGGGAATCGAGTACGGTGTCCATGCAATTGGCGGATATGCTATACCACACACGGGCGGTTAAAAATGGGGTATCCCATACCATGATTATTGCGGATATGCCGTTCATGACCTACGGTATTTCGGTGGAAGATACCTTACGCAATGCGGCGGCGTTAATTCAGGCGGGTGCAACGGCGGTCAAGTGTGAAGTGCGTGCGAATCACGTCCCCATGATTGCGCGGTTGATTCAGGAGGGGATTCCGGTTATGGGGCATATTGGCGTTCAGCCGCAGTATATTCATGAGGCGGGTGGGTATTCGCTCAAGGGGGGTTCGGAGAGTGAGGCGGCGGCCTTAATGGCACTGGCGCGTCAGCTGTCGGATGTGGGGGTATTTGCCGTGGTCCTCGAAAAAGTTCCCATGGATGTCTCCCGTGAGATTCGCGACGCCATACACTGTCCGACCATTGGCATTGGTGCCGGACCGCACTGTTCGGGCCAGGTATTGGTAACGCAGGATGTTTTGGGGCTTACCCCCAATTTTTCGCCCAAATTTGTGAAAAAGTACATGGACGGCACGCATCAGATTGTATCGGCCTTAAAAGCCTTTAAACAGGATGTGGATACGCGTGTTTTTCCCACAGAAGCTAACGGGTATACGCGATGACACTGTGTTTATACAACACCCTATCGGGCCGGGTTGAGCCATTCATCCCCATCAATCCCCCGGATGTAACCATGTATGTATGTGGGGTGACGGTATACGACGATTGCCATATGGGTCATGCCCGGGCCTATGTGGCCTTCGATTTGTTGAAGCGGGTATTAACGCAATGCGGGTATCGTGTAAAGCATATTCAAAATTTTACAGATATTGATGACAAAATTATTGATCGGGCCCAGGCCCAAGGGGAATCGACAACGGCATTAACGCAGCGGTATATAGCCGCGTATCATCGGGATATGGGCGCGTTGGGGATTATTCCGGCTGAGGCCTATCCTAAGGCCACGGACTACATGCCGCAGATGATTGATGCCATTGCGCGGTTGATAGCGACTGGGGGGGCGTATCACATAAACGGTACGGTGTATTTTCGGGTGGGTGGGTGTGCAACGTACGGGGAACTGTCGAATAAAGATGTGTCGCAGCTGCAAAATGGTGCGCGGGTTGAGGTGGATCCCAGCAAAGCCCATCCGATGGATTTTGTATTATGGAAGCCGTCAAAGGTGGGGGAGCCGTCATGGGATTCGCCATGGGGGCCGGGTCGTCCGGGGTGGCATACGGAGTGTGTTGCGATGGTGCATGCCACATTGGGGGAGCACATTGATATTCATGGGGGTGGGGCGGACTTGGTGTTTCCGCACCACGAAAACGAATTGGCTCAGGCCAAGTGCCTCAGTCATGCGCCCTTCGCAAATGTGTGGGTCCATAATGGGTTTATTATGGTCAATGATCAAAAAATGTCAAAATCCGTCGGCAATTTTTTTACACTGCGGGACGTTTTTTCGCGGTATGAGCCGGCGGTTTTGCGGTATTTTTTATTAAAAACGCATTATCGGGCCCCCATTTCCTATTCAACGGAAACGATTGACGATGCGCATGCGGCATACACGCGATTGGCATCGGTGTTGGATCGGCAGGACTATGATGCGGCGATTCCGGCATCGAAGCAGGGGGCATTTGAGGCGCGAAAAGCGGCATTTTGGCAGGCGTTGTATGCGGATTTAAATGTATCGGTGGCGATTGAGCAGTTGTTTGGGGTGTACGATTTAATTCATGCGCACGGGTGTGGGGTGTCGGTGTTGCGGGAATTGGGGCAGGCGATTGGGTTATTTGACGATGAATCGGGGCAGGTGCCGACGGTTATTCGGCAATTGGCGGCGGATCGGATTGTGGCGCGACGGGCGAAGGCGTATGAGCGGGCGGATCAGTTGCGATGGGCGATTGGTTTGGGGGGATATGATTTGGAGGATACCCGTGATGGGGGGTATCATGTGCACAAGCGTCATGAGCGGTGTTTGATGTGTGATTGCCGTGTTGAGAGTGCGGTCACTGTGGACGCGGATGCGGGGGGTGATATGGATGGCATTGTGGGGCAGGAGACCTGTATTGGCTGCGGGTTTGTTTGGATGGTTACCTTGGGCTTTTGGCGGCATATGAGCGCAAAAAGTGATGCTGAAAAGCGGGAGCAGTGCCGATCGGTTTTGGTAGAGGGGGTGGTGATGGGGGGCTTTTTCTATAAAACGCCGCAGTGGTTGAATGCGGCCTCTGCAGTGTATGCGAAGCCGGGAAGCCACCGGTTGTTTTACTTAAACAATAATCGGATTGTTGGGGTAAATACCCAAGAGGTGTAGTACAATGGCGCGCCCGGAACGATTCGAACGTTCGGCCTACGGATTAGAAGTCCGTTGCTCTATCCAGCTGAGCTACGGGCGCGTTGCCCTTTCAGTATATCAAATCCCGGAGGCAATGGACACCCATTCAACGCCTACTGCCAAACCCGCTCAATATAGCGCATAAACGCGTCACTGGATACCCCAATTCCCAAGGAGTCCACGAGTTCTGCCGTTGTCAGGCGGGATCCGTGATCATGCACCCGCTCCCGCAGCCATTCGGTAATGACCAAAAAATCCCCTTCACGAATCCGTGCATCCATGTCGGGAATGCCCTTCCCGATCACCTCCCATAACTGTGCTGCGATCAGTGTTCCCAATGTGTACGATGGAAAATACCCAAATAATCCGGCGGACCAATGCACATCTTGCAATACCCCCTGCGCATCATCCGTGATTGTAATTCCCAAGTACTGATGCATGTAATCATTCCATACCGCCGGCAAATCCGCTACCGGTAACCCCGATTCAAATAGGGCCTTTTCACACGCATACCGCACCATAATGTGGAGGGTATAGGTCACAATGTCGGACTCAACCCGACACCATTGCGGCGCCACGCGCTGCCAATAACGCGCAATGTCCGCCTCCGAAAACCCGCGCAAATCCGGAAAATGATCGTGTAGAATGGGCCGTTGCCAGGCAATAAAGGCCTCGGATTGCCCCACAAATACCTCCCAAAACCGGGACTGGGATTCGTGAATCGCCATGGATCGCGCCGCGCCATAAGGGGTTTGTGCCCATCGTGGATTCAAGCCTTGCTCATATAAGCCGTGCCCGAATTCATGCAGGGTGGAGGATATCGACTCAAATACATTCGCTGGATTAATCCGTGTGGTCAACCGAATATCGGTGGGGGCCAGTGTGATGGTGAATGGGTGGGCCGATAGGTCCAAACGCCCACAACGCGTGTTAAATCCCAACGCAGCCACTAACGACTCCGAATAGGCCCGCTGAGCGGCATAATCAATCGGAGGCAACGACGGGGATGGGTAAGGGCGATGGGTTTTTAAGAAATCGGTTGTAAACGCACATAGTGGTGTGAAGATACGGTCCAGTTCGGGAATGGTCATGCCCGGCTCAAATTCATCGATTAATGTGGTGTAGGGCTGGTCAGTACCGCCCAATTGACGAATTTTCTCGTGCGTTAATGTTACCAATTCCTGTAAATACGGGGCAAAGTGGCTAAAATCCGATCGATTTCGGGCCTCTGACCACATATGTTGTGCCGTAGCGGTGGCGGCCGAAAAGGCTTCCACCCAGTCCCGGGATAATGCGTTTTGGTGACGCCATGCACGGCAGGTCTCGCGCAAAAATGCGGTTTCATCGGGGGAAAAGGTCCCCTTGGGAATCCCTGTTGATACATCAATAAAGGCATTCAATTGCGACGCAAAATTGGAGTCCTGCCACGCCTCGTGCCATAAACCGGCCATGGTTTTAATGTGCTGGGTGCGTGCGGCAATAGCGTTCGGTGGCATATAGGTCTCTTGGTCCCAACTAAGAACGGATTGGATTTGGCGAAACGTATCGATCCGATGAAGATGGTCGATAAGGGTGTTAAAGCGGTCCATAGTGGCTGCGAGATTGCTTGGCATGCGTGCGCACGTCTTTAAGTTTGCGAAGCATGGGAATTGTATCGAAGGTGAGCTCATGGAACTGGTTGGATTGATGACCGGATTTTAGCGCAAAGTGCTCAATATCGTAAATCAGGCTGTCGAGTTGGGTAATGGTTTGATCCAATAGCGCGCGGTAATCGGCCAATTCGGACGAAAAAGATGTCATGAACGTAGTGTAACCAACTCTGTTTGAACAGGCAAGCACCTTTGGTGTGGCCCGATGGCGACGTATCACTAGAGCCCCCCTTGCTCCATCCAATCGGTTTGGGTTATAGTATTCTCATGCGTATACCAATTGCCCCCGAGGGACTGCCAATCATCAAATGGGTGTGGTTTGCATTTTTAATGAGTTTGTTAACCCAAAGTGTGTGGGTTATTGGGGTGTTTGGTGGTGTGATGGTGTTTGTGTTATCGTTTTTTCGCGATCCAAATCGACGGCGTGTGTATGCGGATACCGATATTGTTGCCGCAGCGGATGGGGTTATCACGGCCATTAAAGAGGTAACCGTGAATGGGGAGGCCTATGTCCAAATTGTCACATTTTTGTCGGTATTCAACTGCCATGTGAATCGGATTCCATTGGCCGGTGTGGTTCGTGAATCGGTGCATATTCCGGGTCAATTTTTAGCGGCGTTTAGGGGGGATATTGATCAAAAAAACGAGCGTCAAGAAACCGATATCGATACGGTGATTGGGTGCATTCGGGTGGTGCAAATCACGGGGGCCATTGCGCGTCGCATTTGTTGTGAATTGGTGGCGAATCAAACCTGCAAAACGGGGGAACGGTTTGGTCTCATCCGATTTGGGTCCCGCACCGATGTCTATTTGCCTAAAAATAAGGTCACCCTTCAGGTCAAAAAAGGGGATCGTGTTAAGGGGGGATTGACGATTATTGCGACCCATTCATCGCATTAAAAAGCGCCCCCACCGCGGTTGAAATGGGTTTGGAAAGGGGCTGGCCATCCAAAACAACCACCCCTTTCAGGGCATTGCATCCGACAATCGTGGTGGCCTGTGTTAAAGCGTCTGCATATAGCGGCTGTTGGCAAACCCATTCGGAATCCAGATGCGTGAGTAGGGCGGTTTTTGATACGGAGGGCAACTGATACGGGTGGGTGGCAAATACCATACGATCGTTTTGAATCACACCAATCGAAAAAAGTGGCGAGTCAATAATCCGATGGGTATCATCCACGTAAATGGGCCATGTGGGTGCGGATTGCAATGCCTGAATGTGGTGGGCATAGGCCATGTATTTAAATCGATAAAAATCATGGGGGGTGACCAGCATCGTATGAACGCCCTTATGGATAGGCGAATCCGGCAAGGGGGCGAATGCAATGATAACGGTTGCTGTAGCGGTGGTGCCGGGGGTTAATCCCATGGCGCCGCCGGTGACATACAATCGGCAGACCTGGGGACGGGGCTCGCCACCGATAGCGGTGGCCAAATCGGTAATGAATGTGTGAATGGTTGGCGGATCGTAGGGGCAGGTCATACCAAGGGTATTGAGGCTAGCGTTTAGGCGTGCGATGTGATCGTTGAAAAACCGAATGCGCCCGTTGAAATACATGGTTTCAAAGCACCCAAACCCATAGCGAAACCCGCTATCACCTAGCCAATCAAAGGCGCTGGCTGTGCAAATACGTCCGTTTAGGCTAATCATCATTGGATTATATGATATTAAACTGAGCTACGAAAGTGTTACAGCTCAAAAAGCAATAGGCTCGCGCCTTTTAAAATATATATTAAAAATATAAATTATATTCATTATATTCCTCAGGGAGTAAAACCAGGTTTAGGCGAATAGGGCCATCTAGGCTATACTATCAGCAATGGACAATGCATCGTTTATCCACCTACAGGTTCGTTCCGAGTTTTCTCTTTTAGAGGGTGCGATTCGTATTCCGCAGCTGATATCGGCCTGCAACACGCATCAGATGCCCGCGGTAGCCTTAACCGACAAAGGCAACATGTTTGGCGCGGTGGATTTTTATTTTGAAGCCAAGCGTCAAGGGATTCGCCCGATTATTGGCTGCGAATTGCATTGGACCACGGACATTGCCGCCAAAGCCAAGCCCACCGATCGGATCATTTTATTGTGCATGAATACCGTGGGGTACGAAAATCTATGCCACATTGTAACCGACGCCAACATTCATGGGTTTTATTATGTCCCGCGAGTGGACATGAGTCGATTAGCCGACCGTACGGAGGGGTTGATATGCATTTTGCCGGGCTATGGGGGGCCGGTTCAGCAGTTGATCCAGTCCTATTTCATGGACGACGCGCGGCATTTGGCGGACGCCTTTCGGGGGCTTTTTCCGGATCGATTGTATTTGGGTGTCCAGCGCACCAACGAACCGGGCATGCCGCAATTGGCCAACGATGTCATTGAATTTGGGACCACGCACGCCATCCCACTGGTGGCCCTAAACGATGTGTATTTTTTAGAGTCTACAGATGGTTGGATGCACGATATGGTCACCTGCATCAAAACCGGTCGCGAAATTGATAGCGATGATCAAGCCAACGCATCGCTATCCCAACATTACCTAACCTCCCCCCAGCATATGGCGGACCTTTTTGCAGACTGTCCGCAGGCCCTAGCAAACACGGTGGCGATTGCCAAGCAATGCGACCTGACCCTAGCGGCGGATCACGTATTACTCCCCCGATTCAATTGCCCCGAGGATCAAACCCCCGATACCTATTTAACCGAATTGGTGTGGCAAGGCATTCACAAAAAATACAGCACGCTTACCGATACCATCAAAGAGCGCGTAGCCTTTGAGTTGGCCACAATCAACCAGATGAATTACGCCATATACTTTTTAATCATCTATGATTTTTTGGATTTTTGCCTAAAAAGTGACATTCCTGTGGGCCCGGGACGGGGGTCCGCGGCGGGGTCGATTGTGGCCTACGCCCTTAACATTACAAAAATTGATCCCATTGAATACAACTTGCTATTTGAGCGGTTTTTAAACCCCGAACGGGTGTCGATGCCCGATATTGATATTGATTTTTGCATTAAGCGACGTGGGGAAGTGATTGCCTATATTTCCCAAACCTACGGATCGGACCATGTGGCCCAGATTGTCACCTTTGGAACCATGGCGGCGCGTGGGGTTATTCGGGATGTGGGGCGTGCCTTGGGGGTGCCGTTATCGGCGGTGGATCGGTTGGCAAAAATGGTGCCCTCATCACCAGGGCACATGGTTTCGATTGCGGAGGCCTTAGACACCGTGCCCGAGTTGGCGGCCGTGTACAACACCGACCCTCAGGCCAAGCAATTATTGGATTATGGGATGAAGCTTGAGGGGCTGTCGCGGCACGCGTCTACCCACGCGGCGGGGATTGTGATATCCCGGGACCCCTTATCCAAGCTGGTGCCCTTAATGACCAATGATGGCCAGGTAACCACCCAGTACACCATGACCAATCTCGAAAAATTGGGTCTGCTTAAAATGGATATTTTGGGGCTTCGTAACCTCACCGTGATTCGGGATACCGGTACGTACATTCATGAGCACACCCCCGATTTTGATATAGACAAGATTCCCTTGGACGACCCCGACACCTACGCTGTCATGGCCACGGGCGTGGGGATTTTTCAATGCGAATCACCGGGTATGCGCCGTTTAATCGCGGATCTAAAGCCCCAATGTTTTGAAGATGTGATCGCGGTATTGGCCCTATACCGGCCCGGCCCATTGGGTTCCGGAATGGTGAATGATTTTATATCGAATAAATCCGGAAAAACCCAGGTGGCGTATGATCTGCCCCAATTGGAGCCCATCTTAAAAGACACCTACGGGATGATTGTGTATCAGGAGCAGGTTATGCAGATTGCTACCACGGTGGGCGGGTTCACATTGGGGGAATCCGACATGCTGCGACGGGCTATGGGGAAAAAGAAAAAAGATGAAATGGCCAAAATGCGGGACGCCTTTTTAAGCGGTGCCAAACAGCAGGGTATTGCGCCCGAGGTAGCCGAGAAGGTATTCAATCTTTGCGATAAATTCGCGGAATATGGGTTTAATAAATCCCACAGTGCGGCCTATGCCTTAATATCGTATCAAACCGCGTATTTAAAAGCCCATTTTCCCCGAGAGTATATGCTGGGGTTGCTGCTGTCGGTTGTGGGCAACACCGATCGCACGGCGGTGTATGTGGCTGAAGCCAAACGCTTGGGCCTGGTGGTGGCCCCGCCCAATGTCAATCGATCCCACTATAGCCCCATACTAGAAGGCGATACGATTGTATTTGGATTGGGAGGGATTAAGGCGATTGGGGAAGCCCCGGTTCAGGCCCTGGTTCAGGAACGCGAGGCCAATGGCCCCTTTACAACCCTTTTTGATTTTTTTAATCGTTTAAATGGACGTGATATTAATAAGCGGGTATTTGAGCATTTGATTCGGGTGGGGGCTTTGGATGATATCGACCCCAATCGATCGCGCTTATTGGGGTGTTATGAGCAGATTTTGGAGCATATGGCCCACTCCAGGCGGCATCGTATGGCGGGTCAGGTGGGGTTATTTGATACCCTGGAAGAGGATCATTACACGGATTTACTGGATGCCGCGGATTATAGGGAATATACGACCTTGGCCTTACTTCAAATGGAGAAAGAGCTGATGGGGGATTATTTAAGTGCGCATCCGCTCACGGAATTTCGGGAGATGTGGGAGGCGGGGGTGCCTTTAGTCAATCTGACGGTGGATCGAGATGGGGAGGTGGTAACGGTTGTGGGGATTTTAGAAAATGTGATTCAGGGGACCACCAAAAACGATAATCCTTTTGTTCGGGGCGATATTGCGGATTTTGACACTAAAATTGGGTTTGTTGTATTTGATTTTGGGGGGGGCTCTTTTGGCAGAAAGGGGGTGGCTAATATAGATGTCATCAAAAACGATGCGATTGTTCGGATGACCGGTACGGTTGTCAATCGTTCGTCCGAAATATCCCTGCGGGTCGAGTCGGTGGTGCCCATTTCCAATCAATTGGCCGAAACCATTTGCCATATCGATATTTTGGATGAGTCGTTGGGTCCCTTGCATGCCATTCACGGTGTTTGTAAGGCGCACCGCGGAAATATTCCCATTTACTTTCATGTCAGAGAGACTATAATAAAGGCAGGAAAAAAATTTTGGATTACCAAAGATGCGATTGGTATTTTGGAATCCATGTTAGGAGAGCAAACCGTATGGGTGGAAAGTTAAATTTTTTACATCAATTGGAATCCATTATTGCCCAGCGTGCCGCCGATAATGTACCCGGATCGTATGTTAGTCAGGTCATGCAGCAGGGCTTGGATCGGTTGTTAAAAAAAATTGGAGAAGAGGCGGGTGAGGTTATTATTGCCGCCAAAAACGGGGATAAAGATGAATTATTGCATGAATCAGCGGATCTGATTTTTCATTTGATGCTGGTGTTGCAGCATCAGGGGGTGTCACTCAATGATGTGGTGGCTGTTTTAACCGATCGGCACCATAAATAATTGGTTTAATGGGTCGGTTGGTTGGTTGGCTTCTGTTAACGGGGGTGTTGTGGGGAATCACAGTGACGTATCCCCCACAAGATACTCTGGTAACCGATCCCAGTCTTACGGTTACCTTGGCAGCCGATGCTAATTACGGATTTTATTACCTTAACAATCACATCGGGCCATTACGCAAACACACCGTTATTCCCAATATCCCCCTTCGTATGGGGTCGAATGATTTGTGGCTGAGCCTACTGAATCATGAACGTTTCGTGGATCCAACTACCCGTCGCCAGATTCGAGTATATCGCGCATTGCCGATTGCGGATGCGGTGACGCCCTTTGAGGCCTATGTGATAACGGAATTGGCGGTTCACCACAATATTTCGCTATTGAATACCCACAATCAAGCCCAGATTACCGAGCCAATTCGTAAGCGCGATTGGTACGCCCTGATCGTTTGGGCAATGCTTCACACCAACCGTAGCGGTGGATTGGGACGAATCCACCGCAGGTATACGGATATGTTGGGGTATGAGCCGTATGTGGCATTATACAACCGGTATCCAACCCCCTTGCCGCCGCCCTTTAAAGGGCAGTTTATTCCCAATGCCTATATGACCCGTGTGGATTGTGTAAACAGCCTTGGCCTATTTCAAAATGGGCAAGACCAAAGTGCGACAACACATCATATTGATGATGTGTTGGTGGTGCCGCAGTCGCTGGCGGCGGTGATTCCGAATGACTGGGTGGCGCCCTTGCAATTGGTGAGCAAGCGTGACGCAATAGCGATTGTGAAACGGTATGCGACGATACCCGATCGGCCCATACCCCAGATGATTGAGATGCCCGCACCAGCGATTCCCAACACAGTCCCCCAGCGTTTTGCGTCGGAATGGGTTGCGTATGGGCGATCCCGGTTGACTCATTACCGCGATTGGCTTTTTCAGGCACGGCGTCAATCGGCACCTGATGGGGCCACCGCCTCAACAACGCCTGCGGCCGCCAAAAAAACCGCCGAGATCCCACCCGTTGGTGCGCCCCCCATTGGGGCATCCCCCAAACCGGTCCTCGCCCCTAAAAAACCGACCGAGACCCCATCGAGCCCTCCCCAAAAACCGTCCCCGGCCCCATCCACCGAATGGCAAACAATCCAGGTAAAGCCCGGCGATAGTATCCAAAAAATTGCCAAGTGCTACTATGGCGACCCCCAAGAATGGCGATCCATTGCGGAGGACAACGCCCTTCCTATCAAAACGGTGACCATCAACGGTCGGGTCAATCATTATGTCCATATTGTTCCGAATCAATCCTTACGTGTTCCGTTGAATGCGGGTGGAGGGGAAACCCCCATGGCTTGTGATTAAATTAATGATTGAATCCCGACCAAAAACCCGATAGACTATAATCCATAATGTCCGACGTATCAATCGATACAATTGTAGAACTCAGTTATTTGCAAGTGACACCGGCCCAGGCGGCCGATTTGGGTCAGCAGATTGATCGCATTGTCGATTATATGCGGGTATTGGATGGCATAACCGATTCCCCAGAGCCTGAATACGAGTGGCCCATCGATGCCACAGCAGTGACGCGTGAGGATCAACCCGTTCATTTTGAATCTCCTTTAATTGAAGCCAACGCGCCCGCATTTACAGATGGGGGATTTTTGGTGCCGCGAGTACTGTAATGGGACGTATTCAACGCCTTCGCACCCTATTTTACACCAAACAATTGTCGATGAGGGACTACTACACGGCCCTGTTGGCGCGCATTCAATCGGCTCCGGGCAATGCCTTTATCAGCTTTTTTGACGATGAGGTGGCAACCGCCATTGACTACCTGTCTCAACAAGACCCCAATCGATTCACCGGATTTGGCATTCCGTTGGGTATCAAAGACAATATGTGTTTGGCCAATCAACCGGTAACCTGCGCCTCCAAACTATTGGCGGGGTACCGATCCCCCTACACCGCAACGGCGGTCCAATACATGATTGATCAGGGCTTCGTTCCGGTGGGGCGTCTCAATATGGATGAATTTGCGATGGGGTCGGCGAATGAGTATTCGGTATACGGCCCGGTGGATAACCCCTGGAATCCCGATGCCGTTTCCGGCGGATCCTCGGGTGGGTCCGCGGCCGCCGTTGCCGCCGGTTTGGTTCCAGCGGCCTTGGGGTCCGATACGGGGGGATCCATCCGTCAGCCGGCCGCTTTTTGTGGCGTAGTGGGGCTAAAACCCACCTACGGGCGCGTATCGCGCTATGGCTTGGTCGCATTTGCGTCATCGCTCGATCAAATCGGCCCCTTTGCTCAATATGTTGACGATGTTGCCATCATGTTGGATACGCTGTGCGGCTTTGATCCGCAGGATGCCACATCGGTCAAGCGTCCCGATGAATGTTTTAGTGACGGATTTGAGTGGGCATCGCTACACGGTATTCGTGTGGGGGTTCCCAACGAGTTAATGACTTCGGGTCAGGCTGACGTGAACGCGGCCATTCGTCGCACCTTGTCGCAGATGGAATCACACGGTGCTATCATTGATTATGTGGATTTCAAGTATTTTGATGAGGCGTTAGCCACCTATTATATTATTGCCCCTGCCGAAGCCTCTTCCAATTTGAGTCGATTTGATGGGGTTCGATATGGCTATCGCGATACCAGTGCCACAACCTTAAAAGATATGATGGCGGCAACGCGCAGTACTGGATTTGGGGACGAAGTCAAGCGCCGGATTATTCTGGGAACTTATGTATTAAGTTCGGGGTACTACGACGCCTTTTATGGCAAGGCGCAACGTGTACGTGGCATTGTTACCAAACGGTACGCCGATTTATTTAAACAATACGATATTATTTGTTCACCAACGGCGCCCACAACGGCGTTTAAAAAAGGCGAGCACACAAACGATCCCTTGGCGATGTATTTATCCGACATTGCGACCATTCCCGTTAATTTGGCTGGATTGCCAGCCATTTCCCTTCCCTGTGGACGGGATTCAGCGGGTATGCCGGTGGGCATGCAACTGGTCGCCCCGTGGTTTCAGGAAAAGCTATTGTTAAACACGGCGTATTGTGTCGAGCAGTTGGTGGGATTCACCCCCTTGGTTAGTGATGATGTGGTGTTGGGACAATGACGTTTGAAGCGGTTATTGGGTTGGAAATTCATGCCCAGCTGTCGACAGCATCCAAGTTATTTTGCAGGGCATCCACGCAAGGGGGGGCGCCGAACACGCAGGTATCACCGGTTAGTTTGGGACTGCCAGGTGCCTTACCGGTTTTAAACAAAGAAGCGGTGCGATTGGCGATTATGGCCGGATTGGCGGTCAAGGGTCGTATTCAAGAACGATCCGTATTTGCTCGAAAGAACTATTTTTACCCAGATTTACCCAAAGGGTATCAAATTTCCCAATTTGAGTACCCCATTTGTTTGGGGGGTGAAATCGTATTGCCGGTGAGTCAAAAAACCATCCGCATAACACGCATTCATATGGAGGAAGATGCGGGCAAGCTCAATCATATCGGGGCGGATGGAATTGCGGGGGCTACGGGTTCGGTTGTGGATTTAAACCGTGCGGGCGTGCCCTTAATTGAAGTGGTATCGGAACCCGATATACGCACGCCGCAGGAGGCCCGGGAGTATATGGAGCGGGTGCATGAGTTATTCGTGTTTATTGGGGTCTGTGATGGGGATTTGGACAAGGGCTCGTTTCGCTGTGATGCCAATGTATCGATTCGACCAATCGGCGAAACGGCGTTTGGCACGCGTACGGAAGTCAAAAATTTAAACTCGTTTCGCAGCGTAGAGCGGGCGATTACCTACGAAATTAAGCGTCAGATTCAGGTGGTCCAAAGCGGGGATGTGGTGCGTCAGTATACCATGAATTATGACGATGCCACGGGTCAAACCACGCCGTTACGGAGCAAAGAAAATGCCCATGATTATCGGTATTTTCCCGACCCGGATCTAAAACCATTGGTGGTCACATCCGATCAGATTGCGGCGATTGCCCAAAAAATGGGCGAGCTGCCCGACGATATGGCCCTGCGTTATCAAAGGGATCTGGCATTGCCCGAGCACGATATTATGGTGTATCGTCAATCACCCGCTTTATACCGATTTTTTGAAAAGGCCCGATCCTTTTTGCAGGTGGCCACGCCAGGGGATATGTCCAAATGGGTCGTAGGAGAGCTCAGTGCGCTTATGAAAGAGCAGTCCGTGGACTTGAACGATAAGTTAGCTACCGAGTTGGCGCGGTTGATTGATGTCTGCAAAGAAGGGACCATCTCCACCCAAATGATCAAAGATATCCTGCCCCAAATTATTAATGGGAAGACCGTCGCACAGGCATTGGAATCGGGTGGGGGGCAAATTTCAAACCAGGATGATTTGATGACGGTTGTTGCAGCCGTTATGGCCGATAATCCCGATGTGGTGGCAAAGATTAAAAACGGTAAGGTGGCGTCGGCCAATTTTTTAATGGGTCAGGTAATGAAGCAAACCCAGGGTCGTGCCAAGCCCGATACGGTGCGGGATTTGATTTTGCATGCCTGCCAAAACGTATAACCGATGGCTTAAAGGCATTCTTATTATGAATGCCGTGTCCTTTGCGTTATTAATTGGGCATTTAAACATTAATGTACGTACATTTCGATTGACCCAAGAGCTGCAGGCACTGACGCTGGATCTGCAGGAAAAAGAGCGTTTATTAGCCAAACTGGAGTGCGATTACTACACAACCACCCGCCCGGATCAGGTCTACGCCAAGGCCCATGCCCGAGGGATGAAGCGCGATACCGGTATCCGGTTTATTCGCCGCTCGGTTGTACAAACGCGATGATGACGCTCTCCCATCGCTATGGGATCGTCATGGGTGGAATGATCGCCGTTGTCCTGGCAATGATAGTGCGATTGGTGTTTTTAATGATTATTAATCACACGTTTTATTTGGATCGTTCTGAAAAACAAATTCAAAAATTAATTAAAATCGATGCTAGTCGGGGCAAGGTGTTGGATCGAAATGGGTACCCACTGGCGTTGAGTGTGCCGGCGTATTCGGTATATGCGTCACCAGACTCGATTCCCAATAAGCCGGTATTTGCCAAAGCGGTGGCCCCGATGTTGGGAATGGCTGTGGAAGATGTTTTGGCGAAGGTGAGTCAGCCGGGATCGTTTGTGTGGTTGCGGCGAAAAATGGATGCCGTGCCCATGGATCGTATGAAAGCCATGGACCCCAAACAGATTAATGTATTATCGGAAGAGCGGCGAATATACCCGAATGCGATGCTGATGAGCGATGTAGTGGGTTTTGTAGGAATGGACGGTGGGTTGGAGGGATTGGAATACCAATTTGATCGATTTTTAACGGGTGAGCAGGGGTATTACATCATTAAAGGGGATCCGCGGGGGGTGCGGATTATTTCATCGGATAAAACATTGGTTGGGCTTCCCAAAGGGTTTTCTCAGGGGGAGCGTGGGGGAGAGGCCAGTTCCCTTAAGGGTGGCAATATTACCACAACGATTGATTACCGCATCCAATTCTTGGTAGAACGGTTATTGGCGGATACGATTGCGCGGGTGGATGCCATAGCGGGTCAGGTCATTGTGATGGACGTGAATGAAGGGGACATTATTGCGATGGCCAATTACCCCCTGTTTGATCCCAACGCCTTTCAGTCGGTGAATCCGTCCGTTTTAAAAAATTCGTGCATTGTGGATGTATTTGAACCGGGGTCTATTTTTAAGGTCATTACCTATGCTGCGGCGTTAGAAGAGCAGGTGGTAACCCCCGGCACGATGGTGGCGATTCCCGAATTCCGTGTGATTCAAAAACGGCGGATTAAAGAAGCCCATGAGCGTTCCGTGGATGATCCCACTCATTATGAGGCAGAGGCCATTTTGGTTCAGTCCATGAACGTGGGAACCAGCTTATTGGCGGATAAGATGGGCAAAGATGCGTTTTACAGTTATATTCAAGGCTTTGGATTTGGTGAAAAGACGGGTATTATGCTGCCAGGTGAGGCACGGGGTATTGTCCGACCGTTGTCGACGATTGCACCAATTGATTTGGCGGTCATGTCATTCGGACAAGGGATTAGTGTGACGGCCTTACAGATGGTAGCGGCGATTGCGGCGATTGGCAATAATGGGGTGTATGTGCCCCCGCGGGTGGTGAAACACTTAACGGATCACAACCATTTAACGTTATCTACGCCCCGGGTAATGCGACCGCATCGGGTGATATCACCCCAAACGGCACAGCAGGTGCGTCAGGCCATGAAAGCGGTTGTTGATAAGGGAACGGGGCAATATGCCGCCATTCCGATGGTGGATGTTGGGGGCAAAACCGGTACGGCGCAAAAACCCTTGATCAATGGGCGCGGTTACGACGACTCGGCTTACGTGGCCTCATTTGTGGGATTATTGCCCATTCAAAATCCCCGATACGCGATTTTGGTGGCGATTGATACCCCTAAAAAAACAATTTGGGGGTCTACCGCAGGGGCGCCGTTGTTTGCGCAAGTGGCCACGGTTTTGGTGGATTTTATGACAGACATTCAGCCCCACAAGATGACGTCCTCTCATTAGCCACAACAGAGACGGTCCCACTTCGATTAAGGAGCGGTTCAGAACATACAAAC
>JALQXX010000023.1 GCA_023262965.1 Candidatus Marinamargulisbacteria bacterium | reverse complement strand
AACATTCGGCTGGTTTTGTATGGCATAAAACCCATTGGTCGCTAGTTGAATATGGGGGTTTTTTAGCGGTATGTTTACGGATGAGACCGTTCGATTGGTATCGAATACCATGATTGTCTCTTGGGCGAGTGCCATTGCTGCATTTGAATTAAAAAACACCGCCGGATTGGCGTCATCGTGATCCCGCTCTACAGGAAAATACTGACGCACACGCATATCATCCTTTACGGAAACCGCATAATTCAAATAGCGTCGTCGACCCCAATGTTGCTGGGGCATAATCCACGTCGCCTCCGAATTTTCTACCGCATAAAATTGGGGCTTATGATTGCCCCACCAAAAACTGGCATAAAACTGATTAAATTCGTTTTTAATGGCCAGCATGGTGTCCACCCCATCCGCCATCACATTGATGACAATGGCGAGGGTATTATCGGTAACCAAACAGACATCGGCAACCAACTGTTGTCCCTGGATTAAATCATCGGTCAAATAGGTTTTTCGGTAGATGGATCGCTCCCCACCCGTAATCCCCATGCGTTGATTATGTTGAGGGGTTAATCGCGCATTGGATAGCAATTCCCAACCATCGTATACCGATTGAATGCGATTTTGCACCAACTCATTCGCCTTAACAGGTTCAGCATACCGATACGCCAAAATATTCATGGTTGCTGGTAAACTAATATGCTTCAACACCAGCCGATCCCGATACCGTTCGGACGGAACCACCTGCCACCGCGACTCATCATAACGGGCGTTTAACTGAAACACATCGTCTCTAAAATCCGCCGCTATTAACGGTAACGCGATTACCCAAAGTACGCCGAGGACCTTCATTTATTTATTGTTACAAGGAGTATCGGGTATGTCAAATATAGTTGGCCCCAATCCACATAAGTGACCCAAAGTCTGTGCATACGGCATTACTCAATCATAAAAATGGCGGAGACGAAGGGGCTCGAACCCTCGACTTCCGGCGTGACAGGCCGGCGTTCTAGACCAACTGAACTACGCCTCCGTTGTCTGTGGTTACTATAATACGATCCGCTACTGTTTGACAATACCCCAATTTGCAATCAATGCGTTTTTTACCGGACCATTGATCAAGATCTTTCCATGCTTTACACTGTGAAGTAGAAAAAATGATTTAGGGCAACCATGTGATATTTCGATCTAAGCGCGCTATTGGTAAATTATCTCGTTCACGTTCATCGTCGCGTTTGCGTCGTTCGCGTTCCGATTATGGTATACTCAAACGTTTGGGTATGATTGGATTGAAATTGGGGCTATTTGGGGGGGCACTGGGGATTGTTATCGCCTTTGCTGTTATCGCTTTTTATTCCCGTCAATTGCCTGACATCGACACTATCAGCACGTATATACCCGCTGAAACCACCAAAATTTACTCGGTCGACGGCATCATATTGGCCGAACTGCATCAAGAAGAAAATCGCATTCGCATTCCCATCGATACCATATCCCCCATTCTACAAAAATCGGTTATTGCCATGGAAGACACCGATTTTTGGGATCATAAGGGCATTAATATTCGAGGAATTTTTCGCGCATTGTATCGCGATATCATGGCCATGGCCTTTGTTGAAGGCGGGTCCACACTCACCCAGCAATTAGCTCGCAATTTATTTTTAGAAAAACAAAAAAAGATTGAGCGGAAAATCAAAGAAATATTAATGGCCGTTGACATTGAAAGAAAATATACCAAAACGGAGATATTGGAATTGTATTTAAACCAAGTGTATTGGGGGCATAATGCTTATGGCATCGAATCCGCATCTCAAATGTATTTTGGCAAAAAATCCAAGGATCTGACATTGGCTGAGTCCGCTGGTTTGGTGGGCATGCTAAACGGACCGGAACTGTTTAGTCCATTTCGTCATTTTGATCGATTTAAAAGTCGCCAACGTGTGGTTTTGGGACGTTTAACCGAATTGGGTATTATTGACGCCAGCCAAGCCGAAGACGCCTTCAATGCGCAGCTACTATTAGCCAAACGAAAAAAACATCGGTATAAGGCCGGTTATTTTTCAAGTTATGTGGTGGATCAATTAATTGAGATGTATGGGGAAGAAGCCGTATATACATCGGGCATGAAAGTGTACACAACCCTAAACTATGCCCTGCAACAACATGCTGAAGCGGTGGTGTCCGAGTACTATGCATATGGTCAAAAAGCCTTTGCCTTGAAAGACGGACGTGTGCCCAGCTTAAATTATAACGAGGCCGCTCTTTTAGCCGTTGATCCGCGAAATGGGTATATTGTAGCGATGCAAGGGGGGGTCGATTTCAATGAATCCCAGTTTAATCGAACCGTACAGGCCAATCGCCAGCCGGGATCTGCCTTTAAGCCGTTTGTGTATTTAGCCGCTTTTGACAAGGGATTTTCACCCGGGACCATTGTCTCTGACGCTCCCGTTACCTTTAACACCACGGAAGGCCCATACTCCCCCCAAAACTACACCTTAACGTTCTCGGGCAACTTACCCCTTCGGCGTGCTTTAGAGAACTCCATTAACGTGATTGCGGTCAAACTCAATGATTTGGTCGGGCCCAAGACGGTTGTCTCCTATGCTCATAAAGCCGGTATCCAGTCCCCCCTGACACCCGTCTTATCATTACCACTTGGTGCGAATGAAGTCACCATGCTTGAATTAACCCAGTCGTATATGGTGTTTGCTAATTACGGAAAAAAAGTCGAGCCGGTGTCCATATTACGGGTTGACGATCGAAACGGGGTTCCCCTATACACGCATCGGTTTAAAGAGTCCCAGGTATTGGACGAAAATTTGGTGGCAACCTTGGTGGATACCATGCGTGGCATTGTAGACTATGGAACCGGTCGCGGCGCCAAACTACCCCGGCCCATTGCGGGCAAAACCGGTACAACATCGGATTATAAAGATGCCTGGTTTTTTGGATTTGTTCCTCAATTGGTGTGTGCCACATGGGTGGGCAATGACGACAATGATCCCATGAATGGTGTTACGGGTGGCTGGGTTCCGGCACAGATGTGGAAAGACTTTATGAAAGAAGCCTTAGTCGGGGTTCCGGCTCAAGATTTTAAGGCCCCCAAACATATGGTCAAGCGACGGGTGAACTGGGAAACGGGCTTACTGGCATCCAATGCAACTCCGGAAGATGCTCCCGTAACCATTGAAAAATACTGGGCCGGTTCGGAGCCAACCGAATTTGATACCCCAGAAGCCATTGAAAAAATCACGATTAAAGCCAATACATCCGAAAAAAAAGAGCGTATGGTGAGTGATTTTTTTACAATGTAATATAAAAGGAGATGACTACAATGACAAAAACACATACTATTATTATTATCGGATCGGGGCCTGCAGGCCATACAGCGGCCATTTATGCGGCCCGTGCCAAATTATCGCCCATTATGTTTGAAGGTGAGTTTGCGGGTGGGGTCGCAGCCGGTGGGCAATTGACCACCACCACCGATGTGGAAAATTTTCCGGGATTTCCTCAAGGCATTATGGGCCCCGAACTCATGATGCAAATGCGTGACCAATCCCAGCATCATGGCACCACCATTTACACCAAAACCGTATCGGCTATTGACACCACTCAAACCCCTTTTACGGTTTCAGGCAGCTTTGGTGAATACAGAGCCCACGCGCTGATTATTGCAACCGGTGCTACGGCCAAACGACTTCCGATTACCGGTGGGGATACGTTTTGGCAAAAAGGCATATCCGCCTGTGCGGTATGCGATGGGGCGTTACCGATTTTTCGTGACAAACCCGTCGCTGTTATTGGGGGTGGCGATTCCGCCATTGAAGAAGCCGTCTATTTAACCAAATTTGCCTCATCTGTTTATTTATTGGTACGCAGCAATCAATTTCGCGCATCAAAAGTCATGCAGGAACGCGCACTATCCAATAAAAAAATAAGTATTCTATGGCAAACCGAGGTAACCGAGGCATTGGGAACCGATCGACTCACCCAGATTCGGGTAAAAAATAACCATACATCGGTTACCGATACGTTGGATGTGTCGGGCCTATTCTTTGCGATTGGACATACCCCCAACACGGCCTTTTTAAATGGGCAATTGGCCTTGGATTCCAATGGCTATATTGTTACCACCATGGGTTCCATGCGAACCAGTGTCCCCGGCATATTTGCCTGTGGGGATGTACAAGACCATGTGTACCGACAGGCCATTACAGCGGCCGGCACCGGCTGCATGGCGGCACTGGATGCGGAGCGGTATTTATCGGAAAAGGGCCTTATTTGAATGTGGTCCGTGCTGTAATCATTGGCCTCCTGTATTCGGCCGCTGTTTTTGCGGATCCCGATGCCCGGATTCCCATTAATTACGCTCAAAAAGACTACATGGAGTGGTCCGAATACGACACCCCCATGCAACGCGATTATCGCTTGTTGAAGGAGGGAATGGCCGTCCAATTCAATAAGTTCAAAGCGTACTTGAATACGGTATTGTATGTGCGCACCCCAGGCTATAAACGGTATAAATTTGACGCCTATTTACACAATGATGATACGATTGTCCCGGTTCAATATATTGATTGGACCCGGGTGCCCCCTACATTAAGCAATCGCTCTCTGGATTTTTATGCTACTGGGGGTATGAATTTATTTTGTTTAGAGCCTCAGAAGGATATTCCTTTATACACCTTTGACGGTCGTTTTTATAAAGATACCGATGGCCTGTTGCGATCCATGGCGAACCATCTCCCTATTATGGGGGTTGATGGGTATATTTATTTGGAAACGAATACCCCATTTGTGGATGCAAAGGGCCAAATCTTTGATAACGACGAGCGGGTTGGTCAGCTCAAAATTGTATCGTTAGAATCCCCCGATGGCATGTGGACCTTAGATGGCACCGTTTTTTATGCCCGTGAGCCGCATCGATTGGTATTTACCGATTCACCCGATTACACCATTTTACAAGGGTACTACGAAGAAGGAAACGAACCTCCTGGCAACAAATCCACCACATTGATTGTTCCGTTTACTGAAGGCATGGCCAAATCCGCTAAAACATACATGGACACCTACGATTTGATGTTTAAAGCCGTTAGTGACTGATCCCTGGCGCATTCAATAGATCGAAAAAGCCGTTTGGCTATTTTGAAAAAACGACCCCAATGTGACATTTTAAATATTGACAGGACAAGCGGGCTTATTTATTATTTGAACATTAAATCTTTAAGGAGGATTTTATGGTAAAAAAATTATTAATATTACTGTTGTTTTTTGTGGCTTTTAAAGGGAGTGCATTTGGTTTTGCGACAATATACACAGGTATAGCTGGCGATCGGTCCATTTCTATCAAATCCAATGTGGATAATGTCAGTGTATATTTGGGTAATGAGAGAGTTGGTATAATAAATGGTATATTTGAATACACTCCAGCTAGAAAAGGTGGCCCTATTATTCTTACATTCCAAAAAGCAGGTTATTCAACAGAAAAACTTGTGTTGAATCCGAAGCTATCGCCATTTTTGTGGGGGAATTTTTTACTAGGCTTCTTCGGCTCATTTGGCTCCAGTACGGACTACTCTACAGGGGCGGCTACAGAATATACCCCAAGACAATTTTTTGTGGACATGAAAAAACTATAAGCGATTGTTTTCGCTATATTATTACAAAGGCCTATTACTCTTAATAGGCCTTATTTTTTTTAGCGCAACACCCGCCATTGCCACGACATCCCCTGCACTAAGAAAATTATCGAACGGTACGGCTATTGTTCAATTCACGCTATTTAGCTACGACAATATTATTGCCGATTATTACGAAGACAATTGTCTTTACATAAATCATTTAACCCAACTGATTCAATGGGATACGCACTTATCGTATGATGAAATCAAACATCATATTTTAAAGCCTCAATTTTCACAAATAGCCGATCCCGTTGCGTACATGCTGGCTTTAAACACCTCGTTACATCCCTTAGGTTATTATTTTATTGATGATTAGCCGATTTATCCTGATTATTATTGTTGTTATATTGAGTGGCCTACCTTCTCACGCAGATACATTTGATACATCCCGAACCTGGCATAATCTACTCTATTATGAACGCAGTGGGGATGGTTACATTAGCCTAGCTCATGGTGACAATTTTTTTATTAGTGAAGAAGGTCCCGTCAATCCAAAAGCGGAGTATCAGGCCTCCGTTGAGCGAGTCATCCATCAGGATCCCGAATTTAGAAAAAAATTTCCTTTAAGATATAAAATTCTAGCCAATCATTTGGGGGTGCCCTATCAGCCCTTAGTCAAACCCGATCCGCGTATTCAGGGTGTAACACTCGCCTATCCCAACCGTTACATGGCCAATCCCGCCTCCATGCTTGGGCATGTATTCATTGTATTCAATAGCATGTATGGCCGTATGGATAGTGATCTATTTCATCATATCGCCGACCCGTCTCATCCCAACGGATCGTATATTTTGAACGGATTAACTGGCAAATTTAAAAGTCAGTACTACAGCGAGCCATTTTACAAACGAATCAAAACCTACACCTATACCGAAGATCGAGACATTATTTACTTCGACCTAAATGTATCCGCCGATCAGATAGAAAATTTGCTTTTACATAAAAAAGAGGTTGAAAGCAGTTTTTATTACTACTACTTCTTAAGTAAGAATTGTGTTTTTTTTATTGGAAAGTTCTTGAATGTCGTGTTGGATGATGATGTTATCGAAAAAGCCCACTTAGTATATCCCGCTCAACTAATTAACAGACTGTCTCAAAAAGGACTGTTACAGAATCAATACCACCGTGAATCCAGCACCAAACAATTCCGTAAACAGTATGCCACACTCACTGGATTTGAAAAAAAAGCCGTTCAACAATTGCTTACCGAACCGGTACTAACGGTTCCAACGAATCCCAACGTCCTAAGACCATTTTTATCCATTTCAGAATACATGATTAATAATAACAGTCAGCGTATTTCGGCTATTCGTCACAATCGTATTTTAGCGTATCAGCACCTAAAAAAAGTCGGTAATGCAACCGTGCGACCACTCGATCGGTATGCCCCCCATGTAACGGGTATTTTATCGAAGCAATGGCGTATGGATTCCATATCCCCGAATCAATGGGGAATCGCCTATCATCCAATTTACTATGACAATGATTTTAACGACATTGAAATAAAACGACTGAATGCATTGGCCCCACGGCTATCCATTACTACGACAAATTCTGTGCAAATGGGTCTAACCATAGTGGATATTGCAACCATAACGCGTCAAAATGCCATTTTAAAGCCCCGATCATGGTTACTTGGCAGTTATATTGGTTACACAAATGGTGTAACCACCGATCAATGGTACGCCCAAGGCAGCACCTATTCGTTGGGCAAGACCAGCGTAATCGGCTTTTTTTTAGGCGCCAATTGGGCGAACTATAGCCGCTTGCGCGAATCCCCTTTGACTCATCTTGGCCTATACCCCTACGCAAACCTGCATTTTATAAATAATGGCATTCATCCACATCTAAAATTCACTATTGATGTTGGCTATCAGTACGCTAGCGGATACATATTACCCCGAATTGAATGGCCGTGGGGCCCCTTATATTATGGGGTGGATTACATGCATGATTTGTCAGGCACAGACCATCGTATTCGTGCGTCCGCTCGGCTATTATTATACTAAGATAGCTCCGGTTGCTGGGCTATAGTGATTTTAAACGGTTTACGCTACACTAGTAATAACTATATTTTGGAGGCTATTTATGACACTAACGCAACAAACCCCGCAGTACCGCAGTGAGTCCGATACCATGGGCCGTATCGATGTGCCCGCTTCGGCGTATTACGGTGCCCAGTCCGCGCGATCATTGCAGAATTTTAATATTGGTACCGATACGTTTCCTCCGGAATTTATTACCGCCTTTGGTATTCTTAAAAAAGCTGCGGCCTTGGTTAACTGCGATGCCGGTATTTTGGATACCACCTTGTGTGATTGGATCTGCAAAGCAGCCGATGATGTGATTACAGGTAAATTGGCCAGTGAATTCCCCTTACGTGTTTGGCAAACCGGCAGTGGTACCCAAACCAATATGAATGTGAATGAGGTTATTGCCAACCGTGCCATTGAATTGGCCGGTGGTGAACGGGGTTCCAAAACACCCGTTCACCCCAACGATCACGTGAATCAGTCGCAATCGTCAAATGATACGTTCCCAACCGCAATGCATATGGCTGCCGCCATTGCAATTAATCATGACTTGTTGCCCGAATTGTATCGCCTGCGTGATACCTTCCAGTTCAAGCAAGAGCAATTCAACGATATCGTTAAAATTGGACGCACCCATTTAATGGATGCAACCCCCTTAACGCTCGGGCAGGAGTTTAGTGGCTACGTAACCCAACTCACCAATGCGGGCAAACGATTACATGCCGCATTGCCGGGCTTGTATGAATTGGCGTTAGGCGGCACCGCCGTTGGAACCGGTTTAAACACCCCCTATCAATACGCCGAAAACGTTGCTAAAAAAATTGCCGAATTAACCGACCTGCCCTTTGTATCCGCACCCAATAAATTTGAAGCCTTATCCGCCCATGATGCTATTGTATTTGCCAGTGGGGCACTCAAAACCCTCGCGGCGGCCTGCTTTAAAATCGCCAACGATATTCGTTGGTCTGCCTCCGGACCCCGTTGCGGGCTTGGTGAATTGACCATTCCTGAAAATGAACCCGGGTCCAGTATTATGCCCGGCAAAGTTAATCCCACCCAATCCGAAGCCCTTACCATGATTGCGGTTCAAGTCATGGGGAATGATGCCACCATCGGCATTGCCGGCGCGTCTGGAAACTTTCAATTAAACGTGTTTAATCCCGTTATTATTGTCAATTTGCTTCAGTCCATTCGCATTTTGGCCGATGGTATGCGTAGCTTTAATGATCATTGCGCGGTTGGTATTGAACCCAATCGTGATCGCATCGACCACAATCTTAATCAATCACTAATGCTGGTCACTGCCCTTAATCCCCACATTGGGTATGACAACGCCGCTAAAATTGCAAAAAAAGCCCATGCCGAGGGCATTACCCTTAAAGAATCCGCGTTGGCCTTAAACCTGGTTACTGCCGAATCGTTTGACCAATGGGTCAACCCACGTAATATGACCTAGTCCTCAGTGTACTATGCTTAGTTCAACCACTGTGTGAATGCGGTTAGGGGGAGCCTGTTGGGTACAAATGTATTCACCACGGCCGTTTCGTCCGGATAGCCCACCGCAATCCCACACGCTATCCATCGATCCGATCCTAAACCCACTATCTGTCGGATAGTATCGCTATACGAACAAATGCTGTATTGGGGGCAACACCCCAAACCCGCCTCAACCAAGGTCACCATTAACGATTGAATAAAGCAACCCATATCTAAAAAGGTGCCGCGCTCCGATTGAGCCGGCATATGGCAAATTAAAGCCACCGGCGCCCCAAAAAATGTGTAATTTTCACGCAAATGGGCCTCCCGAGCGGCCGTATCCTCTCGATCAATTCCCTTCAACGCGTATAGGGCATGCCCGCAATCCCGTGCCCGTTTTGAAAAATCAGAGGGCATCGGGGTCATGGTATACACATAGTCCGGAGCCTCAACAATCCTATCATCGAATTTAGCGCACATGGCTCGAACCAAGGCCGCCTTGGTATCGCCACGAACCACTGCCACCTGCCAGGGCTGAGTGTTTTTTGACGATGGGGACTGAGCCGCTATCTGCAAACTACGCTCTAAAATTGATGTGGGCACCGTCTGTGATGTAAATGCCCGTTTGCAATGCCGACAGCTAACCCCCTCATCCATCCCGGCGGGCCCCCATCTCTGCCAACACCACAAAGGCATCATTTAATACAACATCGGTTTTAAACCCGTCCACCCAATTGCGGTACAATTCCGTATCACTAGTGGTATCGGCTGCGGGCATAATGGGTTTATAGGATGTATACCGCGTATCCACCGCCAATGTTTTTAGGGATTCGTTGGCGGATTTCACCCGTTGCATTGTATTCCAGGTATCCGTCAATCGCACCGATTGGTACGATATCGCTCGCTGATTTGTCATAAAGGCATTGTAATCCTCTATAACACGCGTTACTGATTGCTGGCGTAATCGATCATTAGCATGCTGGATCACGACCGATGATTTGAAGGACGGATGAACCCACCGTGCGTACGATACCGGACGGATCCGACCGCCTTCAATGGGATAATCCAACTCTTTTTCACCCACCGCCATATGATCGTAAGGACTCGGGTAGATAATATCGGGAATCACCCCTTTAAATTGGGTTGTATCACCGGTAATTCGAAAGTATTGTTGAATGGTAATTTTTAAAAATCCCAAAGGGTCTTGTGAACGCGCCAAGAATCGGTCCAAATTCACCACCTTTTGTACCGTACCTTTGCCAAAGGTATGCTTGTCCCCCATAATAATCGCGCGTTCATAATCCTGCAACGCCGCCGAGACAATTTCTGATGCGGATGCCGAAAAGGTATTAACCAGTACAACCATTGGAACGGCTGACCAGATCTGAGGATCCTCATCGCGATACACCTGCGCCCCCCTATACCCATCCGATACCTGAACAATAGGCCCTTCTTCAATAAAAAACCCCGCAATATCCACCGCATCTTTTAATGACCCCCCCCCATTATTGCGTAAATCCAAAATAACACCGTCCACCCCCGCTTTGTCAAATGCACGCAAGGCCTGCTTCACATCATTCGCCGCGTTTCGATTATCATCGTTATCAAAATCCCGATAAAATGACGGCAAATAAATATACCCAATGGCTTGGTTGGGCGTCGTAAATACCCCCGATTTGGCGTATGTGGATTCAATTTCAACCACATCGCGCACAACCGAAATGGTCTGAACCATACCATCTATTTTTTTAACCGTTAGTACTACGGTTGATCCTTTCGCACCACGAATAAGCATTACGGCATCCTTAACAGGCATCTCAATCACACTCACCGCCTCGGCATCGGGTAATGGAGCTACCTTTAACAGCGTATCTTTGACCGCCAATTCACCTTGCCGATCGGCAGCACTTCCGGGAATAATACGCGTCACCGTAATATACCCATCATCTTCCTGCAAAACCGCACCAATTCCTTCCAATTGACCCGACATATTAATATCAAAATCAGCCTTTTCCTCTGGGGGCAAGTACGTGGTATGCGGCCCAAATGCCTGAGCAATCGTATTTAAGTACATCTCAAAATAGTCCGAATCATCTTTTGACCCTAATCGCCGAAATCGCCGTTCCAAATCCCGTGCTGTCTTGGATTGCGACGCCACAATACGATCCGAATCAATCACCAATTCATTGGCTGATGGATCCCCCTCACGGTACAAATCCATGTAATGGCCAACCATATAATATTGTATCGTTGCTCGCCACCGATTCCGTAATTCATCGGCATTTTTGACATAACCCCGCTTGTCAATGTCGGTTTCCAATTGCAGGGGATTATTAATATCAATGGGTACACTAAGTATATCCATGGCCATGCTCTGAACCAATGTCTGTTGCTTTTTATACGCCGCCATCAGCGCATTGTAAAAATAAAATGTGTTCCCCAAAATGTCATTATCCACCTGATACGTATACGCATCCAATTCATCCAAAACATCCTGAGTAAAAAAATGCTTATTGGGATCTATCTGTTCAATAAACAATGTGTACACGCGCTTTGAAAACGCATTGTCAATTCGTTGATCCACATAATGGTATTTGGTCAACGACCGACTCAACACACTGTTGACACGTTGCTGCCAATCCAGCGACATGCCCGCTGCCCACCCCATTATACTCATCACCCCCAATACGATACCAATTCGAAACGTCACTAGACTGTTTGCAATCGGCAGTAACTTTCCTTCACTTTTTCGGCTACCGAATAGGGTACGGCCTTATCCAAAACGGCGGGCAAAATATGATCCACATGCAAATCCGTCACGGCATTTGCAATGGCTTCGGTTGCCGCAAATTTCATGTTATGGGTAAACTGCGTCGCTTTTGCGTCAATGGCCCCACGAAAAATGCCCGGAAATGCCAACACATTGTTCACCTGGTTCGCAAAATCGCTACGCCCAGTGCCCACTATAAAGGCCCCTGCCGCGCGAGCTTCCTCTGGCATAATCTCAGGAATCGGATTGGCCATCGCAAAAATAATGGATTTGGCGGCCATTGATGCCACCATATCCGCAGTTAATGCCCCTGCAACACTCACCCCAATAAAAACATCGGCATTTACCATGGCATCGGCTAAGGTGCCTTTCACATTGTTACGGTTGGTTTTACGCGCTAATCGCAATTTGGCCGCATTTTGGGCTAAATCCGGACGGGATTCGTAAATCGCCCCCTTGGAATCACAAATAATAATCTCTCGCACCGATCGGGTTTCATCGCCAATATAATTCATTCGCAACAGCATATCGGTAATCGCTGAACCCGCTGCACCAGCTCCGTTAATAACCACTTTTAAATCGCGGACATCTTTTTTGGCTAATTTAGCCGCATTCAATAAAGCCGCTAAGGTTACAATAGCGGTACCATGCTGATCATCATGAAAAACCGGAATACCTATGTCTTGCAACATGGTTTCAACCTCAAAACATTTGGGAGCGGCAATATCTTCTAGATTAATACCGGCAAACATAGGGGAAATGTTTTTAACAATCGTAACAATCTCAGACGCATTTTGCGATCGTATACAAATAGGAAAGGCATCAATACCCGCATATTCCTTAAACAAAAGCGCCTTGCCTTCCATAACCGGAATGGATGCCGTTGCCCCAATGTTTCCCAACCCCAATACCGCCGACCCATCGGTAACAATGGCCACTGTATTTTTTTTGATGGTCAATTCATAGGCTAACGATTCATCGGCTGCGATGGCCTGACATACACCGGCCACTCCCGGAGTATAGGCCAGCGACAAATCGTGCTTTGATGTAATATTAAATTTGGGACAAACATCCAATTTGCCGCCGTGGTGTCGATGAAATGCAATTGCTTCGCTATATATATCCATAATGTTTATTGTTTCCTTTGGTCCTTTTTTCTTAAGAGTGTACCAAAAAAAAAACCGAATGTCATTTATTTATATTGTATACCAAATAAGCACTTGACAGACTATTTTACTAACGATTTACTATCAGCTATTGTTAGATACAATCCAGTGAAAGGACATTGAAAATGATACAGCGTATTCCCCAATTTACAAAAAATCTACCGTTAAGGCCAACGCCCCCTTTGGTTCGTAGGAGTCCTCTGACACCCCCGGTTACCCCCGAATTATTTCCCTCCCCTGTCAATATTCATACCCCCATGGGGTTGTTTAGTGCCACGGGACATGGCGGTGAGTCCAAGTATGGCCGTCATCACGATGCTGATCAACGACGCCAATTCCCTTTTGATCCCAACTTTATCGCCCTATCCGACACGATTGTTATTCCTTATGACGAATCAACCCATATTTTATTTCATTATGGGAGCGACTCGCCCCTCCGTTTAAATGGGTATGAGTCCGGCAATGTCCCCTGTGGTACCATGGTTCCCGCAGAAACCGTTTTTTCTGTTGGCAATCAGACATGTTATGGCTATAACCACATCTATCAGGGGCTACCTTATCGTCCCACCGAAATAGGCATTGAACCGTATGCGGAATTTACCCTTACCAATACGGACTGCATGTCTGAAAAATCGCAACCCCTATTGGTGTTTATGGTGATGAGTGCCTTGATGTGCGATTCATTTTCGGCAGATGACCCCACATTTTTTATTATTGGAAAAGACGCGCCCCACCGTTTATTTGGGACGGTAAATTCTGCTGATGGGTACTTTTATATGAACGGTCGCATCGATCAAAAATATTTTGTAGGGATGGATCTCATCTCAGGTGCCCCCATAGACCAAAATCCCGATGATGCCCCTTTTTTACATCTGCGCGACATCTATAACCGGGTTATGAACGATACGCATAGCATCATTCGATTGGAACGCTATGATGCCGAAAAAATCTGTCCCACCCCTGCCCCAACAACCGAAGCATTGGACCAAACGGTAGCTCCTCAAACCACTGTAAGGCCTCAAACCATCCCAGATGCTAAGACATCCTCTTCTATCGGGACACCGGCACCGGATATGCAACCAATGAGCGATTCCGAGGCTAGATTATGGATAATTCTTTTTTCTGTTGTTAGTTCCCTTTTTGTTCTTTTGCTTGGTTATACGATTTTTATAAAAATCAATGATTGCCTATCGCGTCGTGATACCGATGGTGCTCCTGCGTTGGATAATTCAGACGCTATTGAAACCACTTCTGAAACAGAACTACCCGAATCCCTCGAGCAACCTGTCGCGCCGGTTGCACCAGCCGCAACGGAAGCCCCTCTTGAACCAGAACCGACGATATGGCCCGAAGCGGCGGCGACTGTGCCCCCCACAAACCGTCCCTCAACGGAGGTTCCTGTTTCATTGAACAACCAGACATATCAATCCAACCCCTCATCTTCACTTGCAGAGGCCGTACACACCTCCCCCGAGACATCCGTTAACGATGATCCGCTCGCGATAAAACACCATTCACCCGCCTCCGCCGCTCGATTACCGGATCAACTCGCAGCCGCATCATTGTGTGGAACCCCTCCCGGATCCCCTCCGAATCGTCCCTTAGCCCCAGCGACCTATCGGTTAGACAGACCAGGGTTTATCTCCCCCAGTGCATCATTCGAGGACCCTTTACCAACATCTTTACACAACACCCAACTGGGAACCCCTCCTGGGTCACCTGACTGTCGTGAACCAGCCGCTCGCAGCACATTATTACAAAACTCACCCCCCGCATCCGGAGATCGCTCATTAAATGCATTGTTATATGGCACACGCTTACAACCCCCTACCGCCTCATTCGACGATCATTCCCCAGATGTGGCCGCCACTAATAGCATTTTACGGACGTCTGCCCGGTCCGAACGATCACCGCTATCCGTGCAGTTTGCACCATACCCCCTACCGTCGCCGCGCGCTATCGAACCGAACGGGGCATCTGCCCTCCAATCCTTGGTCAATACACGTAAAGATGCGCTTATGAGAGCTTCTGCCGCCCAAAAGTGATTCATACATCGGGACCATTGCAACCCTATTGGTGGCATGGCCCCGGGCATGTTATATTGAAATCACCAAAAGCATTGCTTTATAAAAATAAATATAGTATCTATATTCTATTAAAGGGGTTAATTTATGTTTAGTACAAATAATTTTTTACCAACTCGTTCTTCTCAGAAATCGTCGACACCTCCGACGCGTGAAAAAACGCGGAGACAAATGGCTCTACGACGGGATACGTTTCCGCCTAGCACAGATAGACGCCAGCCCGAGTGGCTTAATCGTCATTTGGATGACCCGGGGTCAAAGAATGGTCCCTCGCAACCCACTCATGGCCTTCAATTACCACGTGCCTCAGCATCTGATTGTATAGAAAATATACCCGATTACAACTCTATTACGGATTACGACGCAGAAACAAAAATTTTTGCTACTTATGATACGTCTAATACGTTGCTTCGTTTACGTAATTATAATCACGATTTTGAGTGTAATTCGGGTTTCCCTCCAAGATATTCATTTGCCCTTGGATCTCGTGCATGTCATAACCATGACTTTAGCAATAACCCCTTACAACCAGACGTAAAATTTATTATCACCAGAACCAAAAACGGTTGTATATCCGAGGTATCTCAGCCACTTTTACTTTTTCGAAAATTAATGTGCAGTGCATTTCCTGATCAAACCGGGACGAATTATTTTCTTATTGGAGACGAATTCCCTCATCGTTTATTTGGAACCTTTGCGATATCTGAATCTGGTGTTCGTTTTTATATGAGCAACAAAAATAATACAGAATACTTTGTGGGGTACAATCCTTTTTATAGTGGGATGATTACTGAAAATACAAATAACGCTCCTGAATTACACATATTTAATTTATACAAACGCGTTATAGCTGATGCCGAATCAATTATAAACACCGAAATACCAAAGTCTGGGTCCTGCTCAACTACTATAGGAACACCAGGTTTACCTACGTCCCCCCCGGCTCCTCTTCAATGCAATGGGGCCGATCCTACCTATATGTGTTACTCTCCGAATGCATACATTCAGTTGTTGCCTACGTATTCCCAAGCATCAATGCCATCTAGTAGCGTCATCAAGTCGTGTCCTATTATTAAATACAAAAAACACTCAATATTTGGGACATTATCTGTTATTAGACCCGATACCTACCCACAAAAAATCGTATTATTGGATTCATCCAGCTTTTGCGACCAATTAAGCAATTCCTTCTCTGTAAATGCCGTAGCCGGCTTTGGGTCGAAATCCCAATCTGCCGACATATTTCTTGGTATTTTTGACTGCGGTTTCTTTTATAATTTGGCGAATACCAGCCAAAAAATACCTGTCGGATTTATAATACAAAAAAATGATATGTTATTAACAAAAATAACTGGTAACAACACAATTCCACTTCATGATATTATGACAAACATATTCAATGAATCGGATTTAAGCCCCTATATAATCCCGTCCAATGACACCACAAGTGTATGTCGACATGATACCAAATCCCCCTTTTTGAATTCATCCACTTTAGCTTGGTTCATCCCCTCGATTTTTGCGGTAATTGGTTTAGCCGTTTGTTGTATCTGCGTTCTTAAAAATAGGCGCTCCATTCTTACCTCGTTACATCAAAGACAGCGAACTAATTCGGAGAATGAAATGAGAGGCTTGAATATGAGTCGTAGGCAAAGTAGTAGGCAAAATGATATACCAAACACCGGCCCTTCAACACAACCTCCTGAGGTTGAAGACCACGTTGCTACTATTGAAAGCGGGGTAGGGCCCGATTCTCAAAGAACGCCCGATTCTCAAGGAATTGAACGCGAAGCTGCACGACTAGAAACGGTTGAACCTGTTCATACAGGTGATGCACCTATAAACAATAATCCGTGAATGTCATTCAGCCTCGTTTTAAGCGGTGAGGACAACCCTTTCTTCTCCAACAGTTATTAAACTGGGAAAATGGTAGGCCCACCATGCATACGGGCGCACCATCTCAAAAATAGCATCATTTGTAGTCAACGTGTATCCCACAGCTACGCCAGTTTCGCGCCTACCCCGACTGAATTACGATTCGCCCACAGAACTATTGCGGCGTATATCCACAATGTCTTCAAATCGCAGTAACCGTTGCTTAATGTGGATGTATTCGTCCAGCTGCCCAATATCACAGGTCAAAAATATCTTGGCACGACCATTTTTATATAACGTGGTAGCGGCTTTTGAAATATTAATCCGCGACGCACTTAGTTCTTGCAAAATATCTTTTAACAAATGCGGTCGGTCAATAACGGTTAATTCAATATCGGTTGCGTATACATCTTGATGATGGTATGTCCAACTGGCGGCGGTCATGCGTGACATGTCTTTATGCTTTAGTACCGTTCGGCAATGCCGATGGTGAATCGCAACCCCAAATCCCCGTGTGATATACCCCAAAATTGGATCCCCTGGCAAGGGCTGACAACATTGCGCAATATGGGTTTCAATATCGGTTTCCCCATCCACCAAAATAAGCGGTCGATCCATTCGTTTGGCCGATGACTTGTGTAGAAAATCAGTAACATCCAACGGATCATCTTTACACGCCTTTACAACCAGATCATCACTTAATTCTTTATTGCTAATGGCTATAAAAATATCCGCCGGACTGCGATAGTTTGTTTTTGCTTGAATACGCTCTAAAAATGGAGCGATATCTTGTTTTTTGGTTTGAATAAACCCGTATTTTAGCAAGATTTTTTTAAAGGTCGTTTCACCCAAATGCAACCGCAACTCCGCATCCTGCCGCTTAAAAAATGATTTGATTTTGGCTTTGGCAAATCGGGTGGTTACAATATCCAACCAACCCAAATTGGGCTGGGGATTCCGCCGCTGATGAATGTCAATCTGATCCCCATTAACCAATACGTATTGAATCGGCACAATCCGACCATTCACAATGCCTGCTTTAAATCGCAGCCCCACATCGGTGTGTATTTTAAAGGCCGCATCCAAAATAGTGGCCCCCTTCGGCAACGCAATGACATCCCCTTTGGGGGTAAATATAAACACATCATCGTTGTATAAATTGGATTTTAAATTTTCAATAAATTGATCGGGAGACTCCTCTAAAATATGGTTCAACCACACCAGATCCATCGCATTTTTAGACACCTTCTTTTTTTGCTTATACATCCAATGCGCCGCAATGCCATGCTCGGCTACCGTATGCATCTCCTGTGTCCGAATCTGAATTTCAATACGGTGCCCCTTCGAACCAATCACCGTTGTGTGCAAAGACTGGTACATGTTGGACTTTGGTAACGCAATGTAATCTTTAATCCGCCCCTCCACAGGCTTGTAATTGGTGTGAATCATTCCCAAAATATGATAACAATGCGACACCGTATCGGTAATAATGCGAATACCATACAAATCAAATAATTGACTAAATTCAATTTTATTTACTTTTATTTTTTTATAGATTGAATAAAAGTGTTTGGGCCGGCCCGATACATCCGCCTCAATTCCCGCTTCATGCATCAGATCCCGAACGGTTTGACACATGGTGTCCACAATGGCCTCACGCTCATGCCGTTTTTCGGATATAAGGGATTTAATATGGACAAAATCATCACGATGCAACACCGAAAAGGCCCCATCTTCCAGCTCCCATTTAATGCTCCCCATCCCCAATCGATGAGCCAAGGGCGCGTATATTTCCAAGGTCTCTTTGGCAATGCGCCGCTGTTTATCGGGTCGCAAATGATGAATGGTTCGCATATTGTGCAAGCGATCGGCCAACTTAATAATAATAACGCGAATATCATTGGCCATGGCCATAAATAGACGCCGAAAGTTTTCAGCCTGTTGCTCGCTGGATGATGGAAAATTAATTCGAGCCAACTTTGTAACACCTTTAACAAGCGCCAATACGGTGTCACCAAATCCTTCCTGAATAGCCGCATCGGTACAGGTGGTATCTTCCAAAATATCGTGAAGCAAACTGGCCACAATAATGGTGGGATGCTGATGCAGTTTGGCTAAAATAATGGCCACTTGCTCTAAATGAACGGTATACGGATCGCCGGAATGCCGGGTTTGATTCGCGTGATGCATGCTGGCAAACGCGTGGGCCTGACGGATAAGATTGTGATCCGCAGGGGGCATATAGTCACACAATGCAATTAACGTGTCAATGCTCATGAGCTTTAATATCGATTACCTGCAACTGAGGCGTTAGTTGACCACCAAAATCGTTTTTCGACACATGAAAGGCCACCCACACCCGTTGCGTGCGTATGGCGGATACCCGATCTGCCATATCAAATCCAATGCCATCCATCACCGCTGTATCTTGGGTAAACCGAAATTTAATATGGTTTTTTTTCTGCCCTACGGATCGGGCCTCCACCATGGTGGCATCGGCATAAAATAGGGGCTGCGGATTCCCTTCCCCAAAGGGAGCCAACTGATCAATCGCGTCAATAAAATCCAAGGACACTTGGGATAGTGGCAATATGGCATCAATGCGCAGTCGCTGTAGGCTGTCTGAATGGTCCATCGCGCGATCGCAGGCCTCTCGATACGCCTGCTTAAATGCCGGAATGTTGCCCGCGTGCAACGAGAATCCCGCCGCTTGACTATGGCCCCCAAAATGGGTTAAATACTGGGAACATTCCTTTAAAATCGCATACATATTGACCCCAGGCACACTACGGGCAGATCCGCGAGCCATATCCCCATCAAACGCCACAATCACAACGGGTTTGTTGTACCGGTTCACCAATCGCGATGCGTTAATGCCAATAATACCCATATGCCAGTATTGCCCCGACAAAAACAGACCCTTGTGGGTTATTTCGGTGGGATCCTCTGCCAGTTGATTATCAATATCCGCTTGAATGGTATCGCCAATGGATCGCCGCTTAAGGTTCATGGCTTCAATATCACGCACCAATGCGTTCATACGGGTGGGATCGGTGCTCAGCAACCATTCCACAACCGGTTTGGGATCACCCAATCGACCCGGCGCGTTTAACCGCGGGCCAATACCAAACCCAATGGTCTGTGCCGTCGCATGCTGAGTATTGATGCCCGCGGTAATACAAAGCGATCGCAACGCTTCTCGGGGTTGGGATTGAATACGGGCCAGCCCACGCTTCACATACCATCGATTTAAACGGGTTAGGGGCATGACATCCGCAACCAGACCAATGGCAACCAGATCGGCATAATCATCCACATCAGCCCCAGCTATGGGGGATGTGCGAAACAAATAATCCACCAAGGCTGCGGCGCACAGATGCCGGGCGGGGTGATCCGGTTCGGCTAACTGCGGATTAACAATGGCGTCCGCTTTTGGTAACGTGGTCGGGCATTTGTGGTGGTCAATGATTAACACCACCATTGTGGGAGCCATTTGCTTAAGGGCTTCAATTTCCTGGTAATTGGACACCCCACAATCGACTGTGATTAAGGCATCATACCCTCGTTCCGCAATCCCGATCATTCGATTTGGGTTGAGCCCATACCCATCCGTAAATCGATGGGGCGCAATATAATCCACCCGACATCCCAACTGGCGTAATATGGTAACGAGAATAGCCGTGGACGTTACCCCATCCACATCGTAATCCCCATAAACACAAATGGCGGCCTGGTGATCCACCAACGCCTGAATATGCGCCATTAGCTCGGATTGATTGGGTAGCAACGGCCACTCATCCCAGGTATCGGTTAAAAATGACTGCGCATCATGCACGGTCGCAACCTGACGATTGAGCATTAACTGAGCCACTATAGGCAAACAGCGCAAATGCGTGGCTATTTTATGAGATAAGTCATTGGCCTCAAATACCTCCCAAACGGTTTGACTCACATTATTTGGGGCGAACAAGAAAGAGGGTTTGGCCAAACTCCACGGGATCACCGTTCGCCACACACACGGTATCAATCACCCCGGACACCTCTGATTCGAGCTCGTTAAACAGCTTCATGGCCTCAATAATACACACAACTGTACCTACGGATACCGATGCCCCAACGGCAACAAAAGGCGGGGACTCGGGATTAGGGGATGTGTAAAATGTGCCCACCATAGGGGATGTTATGGGGATTAAAGTGGAATCAACGGCTGGTGTTTCAGCAGCTGGTTCTGGAACCGGTGGGGCAACGGGATGAACCGGAACGGATTCCACCGAAGGCACTGTGTAGGAGACGGACCCGGGCATCTCTCGTTTGATATTGATTTTCAATCCATTTTCTTCAACCGATAGGGCCGATATTTTTGAATTTTCTACCAAGGCGACCAAACGCTTAATTTTTTTAAAGTCCATATCTATTAAATGTATCGGTAAAGCCCGGGTTTTGCAACCGATTTTTAATCCATGGCATGGTAAAGTGCGACCTGTCCGCTAGAGGCGTTGAATGAATGCGTCTGGCCCTTTATACTAAATGGGTATGCGCGAGGCCTTAACACCATCTGTATTTGATCAGATTATTACCGATTCCGATTCATTTTGGTCGGATTTGAACGGGAATCGGCCCTTGACCATTAAATGGGGTGCGGATCCGTCTGCTCCCGATTTGCATTTGGGGCATGCGGTCGCCCTAAATCAGCTGGCCCGTTTGCAAGAATTGGGGCATCGCGTTATTTTTTTGATTGGTGACTTTACCGCCCAAATTGGGGACCCCACAGGCACCTCCGTTACCCGCCCATCGTTATCCGCCGAAGCGGTGGCTGCCCATGCAACAACCTATATGGATCAGGTATTTACCGTACTCAATCCCCAAAAAACCACCGTGGTCTACAACAGTACATGGTTGAATCAACTCACCCCTGTGGATATGATTCAGCTATGCGCCAAAATGACGGTATCCCGCATGCTGGAACGGGACGATTTTGCGAAACGGCGTGCGGCCAACACCCCCATTGGTATTCATGAATTTTTATACCCGCTACTGCAGGGCTATGACTCGGTGCATTTAAAAAATGATGTGGAAGTCGGGGGAACCGATCAATTATTCAATTTATTGGTCGGCCGCCAGTTGCAAAAAGACGCCGGAATCCCCCCCCAATCCGTTCTAACACTGCCGCTTTTAGAAGGCTTGGATGGCCATCATAAAATGAGCAAATCGTTAAACAATCACATTCCCCTACGCGATCATCCCAACGATATGTTTGGCAAGTGCATGCGCATTCCCGATGCGTTGATTCACCGCTACTATCAGCTGGTGACACGGGTGCCTGCCGACGCGCTAGCCGCCATACAGGCCGACTTGGATGGGGGCGCTAACCCCCGAGACCATAAACGGCATTTAGCGCATACGATTGTGTCGCAGTTTCATGGTGCCGACGCCGCCGACGCCGCGCGGGATCGGTTTGTTCATGTGTTTTCAGATAAAGGCATCCCTCAGGATATTCCCACCCATACCATGACCCACGCCCAACCATTGGTGGCCTTCTTGGTGGATCAGGGATTGGCCCCATCCAAAAAAGAGGCCCGCCGGTTAATGGATCAGGGCGCCGTTTGGGTGAATGATCACCCCATTTCGGACCCCCATCATGAGCTGGATCCCCACCCCAATACCATTATTCGGGTGGGTAAACGCCGGTTTTTGAAATTAATCTAAATAATATAGGGTGCCTTCATCCCCATTGGAATGACTCCCGCCCAAAATAATCAGCCCTTTTCCTATGGCTATGGTATGAATTTCCATGTCTGGATCCGTGAAGGCGGTGGTGATTTGCGCATCGCCTTTGCCAATGGCTACCTGGGAATGGTAGGTGTTAAGCTTGTTGGCTGTTTTTTCGAAACTGTGGAGATCGTTCCAAAAATTGATCGGGCCAAGATTATCTGTTAATACGGCACTCTCACTATATATCGGAACAGCATTCCCAACCTCTGGCAAAAAAAACGACTCATTAATATTTTGAACAGCCAACCCAACACCCGTTTGTGGCGATATTACAAAAAATCGATTGGAATAATTAACATGGGTTAGCTGTAACGTTCCTTGATTACAGCTCGACAACTTAGTCTTACTAAAAACGTCCGATATATGTACATATAGTTCCTTCTTAAAAAAAGGCTCGCCAAATAATGCCATATCTTGATCTCTTAAATCTCCAAGAGGAGGATCTTCCAGACGAAAATCTGCATTGTCAACGCGATCATTATTGGGAATATACTTCACAACCCCTCGGGGAAACACATTGTGGACATTTCGTATACTATTACAATGCGGACCATCTCCTTCTATAACAAGATCTTCATTGGTTTCGTCTTTTGATAGTGGGGTTTCCGAAATGCCTGTTGTTTCCATATAAACCGACACCAAATACATTTCCGCCAAATACGTTATGGATCCAGAGACGGCTAATACACTGTGCGAATAATCACCGTTTGTTGACACATAATTTTCAAAATCACTGCTATTTTCTACTAAAAAATTAAGCTGAGTATATACTACATTACGATTATTCGCAACACCAGATGCCAAATACGTGTAATATCCAAATGGCGGAAACGTGGGGGCGCTGGCATTCCCAAACCGCTCGTATCGTGTCACTGAAAACTGTCTCCGAGCGCCTTGGTATGTTCGACTTGGATCTGAACTGACCTGATTAACTAACTTCTTTGCCACAATAACCCCATCATTCATATTATACGCCGCCAAATTTCCAACAAACTCTTGCGATCGCTGTAAACCATTCCAAGTCATTTCTGACTTTAATGTCAATGTTGATTGACGGGCAAACCCATCCAAATCAACTTGATCAACATCCGCTTCTGTTGGAAAATACACGTAATCACCCGATACAACAATTGGTAATGCATCATTGGGAATCGTACCGGATAGGTTTACAGATGCTACCGCGTCTAAGTCCGCTGTGGTTTTATATGCCTTATTTTTGGATGCATACACCACGTGATCACCCACAACACGGATGTAAAACACCCCGTCAGTCTCGGTTTTTTGAGCCAAAATAGACCCTAACTGCGCATGAATCTTGGCAATTCCCTTAGCATGCCCCACATATAGAACCGGATAACCATCCTCAATCGCTAACGCCAGTTGATGCGACTTGTAATACTGTATATCAGCATCAAACACAATCGGTTTTTGAAATACAATCGGATTCAATTCACCCTCATTGGTGTATGTGTACGTTACCACATGAACGCTGCTTTGATTGGTCCACAATGTCACCACATATTGATTGTTGTTATACCCAAAAACAACCGGCGATGCGTATATACGAAACCCGGGCTTATATTGAATAGCCCGCGGCGTAAACGATTTAATGGCCGGTAACTCCGCTGGGGCAATGACTTCATTGGTAGCGCCCATGCCACCCCCCATCCCAGACCATATTACACGGTACCCAACCAATTCCTTTGGTGGCACATTGCTTGATGAACCAATTAGGCGTTCATGGCTCAAACGTGCACAGGCCACACAAATTAAACCCATCATTACTACTATGTATTTTTTTATTTTTACACTCATATTAATCACCCCTAATTGTAATTCTCATCTATATAAAAAATAAGGCCTTAGCTAACAATTATATTTTTATATATCTGAACTATGATACCGTCATCAATAATTATTGTCAATAGAAAAATATTATATTAAAAAATTGAAATGCAATAATATTTATATACGATATATGCTGTTATTTAATTATTTTAATAATAGGAATAGCGGAAAAGGAGTTTACTATGAATTTACATGCAAATCGATTGGATATACCACAAAATCAACCAACTAACATGATAAGAAATCGTGAAAACAGCACAAAACCATCTAAAGAACTTGTCAGTTTACTTAAAGATATCGTTAACCCCAGAAACCTCGTGATGCTATTAACGGTACTAAAGTCTTTTGGAAGTGCCGATGCACTCCCGTTTACCCGTCTTCGAGCACCTTCTACAAAAACGGGCGATACCCATTTCCCTCTCTTCAATCATCAACGATCACTTCTTAGCTCCCCCTTGTGTGATGGTCGCTCATTGCCAACCCAAAACGATCAAT
>JALQXX010000022.1 GCA_023262965.1 Candidatus Marinamargulisbacteria bacterium | reverse complement strand
CTTGTATGGGAAGATGTAAAATCAATTGATTTTGATAACTTTGATAGTTTTATTGTTCCAGATGGAATGATTGAAAAAATTAAAAAGAATCTTTTTCCTTTGTGTCAACAATTAACCGAAACATGCCGAACATTTGTCAACGAAATTACAGAGGCATCGTCTCAACCCACGTCTCTTCAGGGTACGCAGCGCGGTCATGTTCCATTTAACCAATTTACTACACGATCGCCATCTAACCAATTTACTACACCACATTCGAATCCACTGGAATTCCACACTAGCCTGGCTTACGACACGCTACTACGCGAACAAGTAAATAGGTCGTTAAAATTTAGACCACAGTCTTTGAAGCTTCCGCCAAAACCTTAAGAAGTCTCTCCGGCAAACGAACCGGCGTAAAATCCGGTTCCGTGACACAGGCCAGGGTCACAGTCGCCATCACATAACACACGTCGTTGCAGACAATGGTTTGCCGAAGGGTGAAGCTGGCGCGCTTATACGATTCCACCGCCACGGTAACGCAATAGGCATCGTCTTGACGCAAGGGTTTGCGGTACTGAATGGTTAATGTTGTAGGAACAAATCCAATCCCTTGTTCCTGGAACGTCAGGTAAGGGATCCCCAGCCACCGCAAGTATTCAATACGACCGGCTTCTAAATAGCGAATGTATTGACTGTGGTGCACCACCCCGGCGGCGTCGGTATCGTACATGTATACACGGTAAGGATCGGTTTTAAACATCGGTTTGGGGTGTCCAATGCTGCTGATGGGATCGCCAATGGCGGCTTGCAATAGCGACTAATACCAAGGGTGTGAGAAATAGGGGCCATGGATTGAGTGTAAAAGGCAGTGGGCTTCGAGCGATTAATAGGGCATAACTGATGGTGCTAACAATGGCACTGGTCACACTAATCAGGCCAATAATTATCCCGTGTTCGTAGTGAATCATGCGATGAATGTGGGATATCGGCATCCCAATCCAATACAGTTGCATGGCACTGGCCTGACGCAGATCCGATAATAACGAAAAAACCACCAGTAGAAGCACCACGCCAATGGCCGTTGCGTACAGGGCACCTACGGTAACGGCCGTCCCAATAATCTGTAAAAACCCCATGATTTTTTGACTGGTTTGGGCAATATCAATCACCGCAACGGTTGGGAATGCACGCGCCAAATCCCGCTTAATATCGGCCAGGGGCTGATTCGCTAGGGGAGGGATTGCGGCCACATGGGTCTGGGGAAAGGGGGCTAGGTAGGGCGGTTCAATAATCATAAAAAAATTGGGTAAAAACGTTCCCCAATCCACACGTCGGATGCTGGTAATGGTGGCTGTAAGGGGTTGACCCATCATATCAAAGGTAACGGTATCGTTTAATGACAACGCCAATTGGTTGGCAAAGCGTTCTTCGATACTCATTTCAATGCGGGGATCCTCAGGGGTAAACCACTGGCCCTCGCGAATGGATTCACCGACTTGAGTGGTTGCCCGTGAACTCACATTTTGCTCACGAAACAAAAAATACGGGTCATCGATACCGGCATTTTGGGCATAGTCGGTTGCGGGAACGTCATTAATGGTCCGAATTCGACCGCGAACCAGTGGCGCAATAGTGGATTCGGTAAACATGGCCATAAAGGCCTCTTTTTGATCGGGGTAAATGTCCATAACAAACAACTGGGGAATGCTATTCTTCGGCGTAAATTCCGCCAGTAAGGACGCTTTATAGTGCGCAATAACCATAATAACCGTTAGGGCCATTCCGAGTGTGATGATGGACGTTGTGCGCAGTGCTTGGGCCTGACGCAGGTAAATAATGGCCAATCGTAGCGGCAGGGATTGGGGCAAAGGCAGCCGTGTTAGGACGTATCGTAGTAGTCGATCCAATCCATAAAATACGGCAATCGCCACCAAAAGTCCGCCCAATCCCCATACAAATTCCAGGATAGACCCCCCGCCTATTCCCCATAAAAGGGCTATAAATAGAGCCATCCCCCCACCAAGAATGGCCTGTTTTTGGCGTGGCGAGGCATCCGAATGATGGGATACATACCCCACTATTCCCGCAGTCCCCACAACCGTCACATACCCCAGTGCACTTAAGGTAATTAGGTCAACGAGGGTTGGCATCAGCCAAGAGCCCGAGATCCCAATTGCAGCATACATCATTTGCCCCGTGATTTGGGCCAATCCCCATCCCCCCAATAGTCCCAAACCAACAATAATATGACTCAATCGCAAACTTGCCGCAAAAAATGTGCGTTGAATTGTGGCATACGGCACCCCCAAATGACGCAATTGGTCAATGGATGCCTGCGCCCGATACCGTTGCAGCCAGCTAATGTACCCAAAGGCCAAACACGACACCAGTAAGAGCATCACCGACAGCCATCCAAAAAAGCGATTGAGTTGATAAAAGCCTTGAATCATCGCCGGATTAATGTCGCGATACCCCCGCACAACAATGGGTTGCGAAGGCCCATAGGAGCCTTGAATCGTTTTGCTGTTTCCCACAATGCCCAACGCCGCTTGAAGACGGGCAATGGTAGCGTCAATCGCCCCCGCGGGATCGCTTAACCGAATGAATCGGGAGTGGTACATACGCGATAACGCCGGGTCAAACCCCATGCGCAATACATCGTCTGCATGAACATACACACGCGGCCCGTAGGCCACCGATTGAATGCGAATATCCGGTTCGCTTGCAACAATGCCCTGTACGGTTCCGGTAAATCGACCAATGGTGAGCGGATCGCCCAAGTTGATACCATGGACCTCAGCCAAGGCCGCCGCAATCACAATGGGGTTCGGTTGCTGTGACATAATCGTCTGAATGGGCGAAACACCCGTTGCGGTGTGAACCAAGCAATCCCCAACCAGTGGGTAGGCGTTGTCGACCGCAACCACTTCAATAATCGTGGGGGTGTCACCGGTTTGAATCATACTCGAAAAAATGCGGCGCGTAGCCACGTCATGAGCGGGAAGGGTCTGGGTAATGGCCGCAATCGCATCGGCCGATAATGGCCGTGTACTGGCAATTTCAATGTCGGCAGTCAGCAAGGATTTGGACTGATTGGCCAGGGTATTGCTGAGCCCACGGGTCAAAAAATGATGCCCGTTCATCAGCATCATGCTAACCGTTAATACACTCGCAATCGCCAGCTGATACCGCCGCGGCATCCGAAGAATGGTGAGTAAGGTTCGGCGTGGTAAGGTCATTCCGGAACCAAGGTGCCGTGATCCAAACGGTATCGCGTGGAACACATGGCCGCCAATTTGGGGTCATGGGTGACCATTATAAGACCGGCCGAACGGTTATCCAGACAATCAAAAAATAGGCGTTGAATGCGCTCGGAATGGGCGTGGTCCAAGTTTCCGGTAGGCTCGTCTGCAATAATAATCGGGGGATTGGGCGCCAAGGCGCGGGCAATCGCCACCCGCTGCATCTCGCCGCCCGATAATTCGTGCGGGTAATGATGTTCCCGATCCCCCAGTCCCACCCGATCCAACCAATCGCGGGCAATGTCTTTGGAATCGTGAACGCCCATTAACCATAAGCCCAGCTCAACATTTTCACGGGCGGTTAAGGGGCTAAATAGCCGAAAGGATTGAAACACAAAGCCAAATGTTGTGGCACGTAATTGGGATCGATCATCGTCGGATAGGGATTTTAGATTCTGATCATTCACCCGGACGGTTCCCGTTGTCGGATCCTCAAGCCCCGCCATTAAACGCAGTAACGTACTTTTGCCACTACCCGATGGCCCCATAATCGATACGCGGTCCCCTTTACCAACCTGTAAATCGATATTCGATAAAACCGTCAGTGTATTTTTATACGTTTTGGTTATAGCGTCGCATACAATCATACCAACAGACTACGCTATTCCGCCACCAATGTCGATGGGGTGGGCAACACGGTGGTGTGGTCACGCAAAAATACATGAACGGTCTCGGCAATACGACGGTGGCCAGCCGCGTTGGGATGAATGCCGTCCCCACTATTTAATTCCGGAACCCCGGCAACCCCTTCCAATAAAAAAGGCAGTAGCGGAACTTCCTGTTTGGTAGCCACATCGGGGTATATCGCTTCAAATGCGGCAATATAGGGCGCCGAATAATTGGCCGGCAATGTCATTCCCGCCAGAATAACGGGGATGTTACGCGCTTGAATCCGGGTAATAATGGCGGTGATGTTGCTGCGAATACGGTCAACCGGTACGCCACGCAAGCCGTCATTTGCCCCAATACACACCAATACGGCGTCTGGCGTGGGGATTAAGTAGGCGTCCAGGCGATGCCGCAACCCCGCACTGGTATCCCCCGACACGCCACGATTATAAACCGTTACATTTTCCGTGCCAATTCGTAAGGCCACCTGGTACGGAAAGGCCGCCGATTCAGGTACCCCATACCCGGCGGTCAAACTATCCCCCAAAAAGGTCAGGGTTATCTGACCCCATATAACGGCGGATAGGCTCATCCATAACACCAGCCATGTCATAAGGGACACCCCTCTTTAAAGGCCATATGATGCCGAAGGGTGCTAAACAACGCCAAAAGCGCCGATAGCGATGCGGACTCCGCTCGATGATTCAACGCCGCTAAACACGCATCCGGGAGGGGCGATGTGAGCCGAATATACGGGCTGTTTTTTAAGCACGTAATCATTTTTTTGCGTCGTCCCCAAAAAAATGTGCGTGTCATTCCAAAAAATAGGGCCTCATCCGATTCGGATAGTGCCGCGGCCTTTGGTTGCAGGGTGATGACCTGGGAATCCACCGAGGGAACGGGCCAAAAACAGCGGCGGGACACCTCAAAGCCATTATGCACGGTAAAATGGTAGTGGCAAAATAGCGTCATTGCACCATAGGCTTTGGTACCGGGTTCGGCCAGTAAGCGTGTAGCCATTTCTTTTTGAATCATGATGGTTATGGGGCCTAAGTGGTTGCGGTATTGGGCAAAGGCGACCAGCAATGGGGATGTAATATGGTACGGGATATTAGCAATAATGGGACTTCCCAAAGGAAATTGGCCGTAGTCCACCCGGGTAGCATCTGCATGAAGGTAGGTTACGCCCGGTAGTTCGAGATCGGTAACATACGCAATCCAACGCGCGTCAATTTCAATAACCGTGGTTGGCCCAACGGCGGCTAAAGCCCGGGTCAAAATGCCCTTGCCACAGCCAATTTCAATGATTCGGTTTCCCGGTAGCGGATTGGCAAATCGCAGGATTTTTTGAACAATATTGGCATCGTGCAAAAAGACCTGGCCCAAGGTGCGGGGGTGCTGCTTCATTCTTTAAAGGGGCCCCCAAATCGCTGGACATAGTCAATTGCAGCCGCCATCGCACGGGGATCAGCCGATTGGTGGTTTACAATGTCGTAGGCGGTGCCGTGGTCCGGCGACGTGCGGCAAATGGGTAGTCCCAACGTTACGTTGACACCCGCATCAAAGGCCACCATTTTTAATGGAATCAGGCCCTGATCATGATACAGAGCGACCACAATATCAAAGGCCCCTTCGTACGCTTTGCGAAACACCACATCCGGCGAATAAGGGCCCTCAATACGCCCATTCGGGCACGAAAATGCCGCTAATGTCGGTTCCAAAACCCGGGCTTCAAAGTCCCCCAAAAGCCCCTGTTCACCAGCATGCGGATTGAGTCCTGCAACCGCAATGCGGGGCTCAGGAATGCCCAATGTGTGGGCAAATGCGCAGGCTTGTGTCAGCGTTTGCGTCAGTTGATCCGGCGTTAGCAGCGATTCTACGGCAGACAAGGGCACGTGTGTGGTTGCCAGTACTATTTTTAAACGTGGGGAATAAAAGGCCATGCGTGTATTCGACGCCTTAAAGTAACGGGTCAAAAAGGTGGTGTGATCCGTTGCCGTAAACCCAGCCCGGGCCAGGCCTTTTTTAGACAAGGGCGCGGTGACCAGCCCACGAATCGGCCGTTTATCGGCAATGGCTAACGCCGCTTCAAGGCTGGTTAGCGCAATGTGGGCATTATGCGGGTCATCCGGCCCCCACACGATGGCCGTATCCGCCATGATCGGCAGGTGATACACCGTATTGGGTTGGCAATTCCCCGTATAGTGTTGAAGATCAAGCGATGATTTTGGAATCGAATCCGGGTGCCCAACCAGAATAACGCCCGAATGATCGCGCAATGCAGCCACCGCAGATACGGATACCTGAGGGCCAATCCCCGCCGGATCACCCAATGATAGTACAATGGGGGCCATTAGGTTTGAGAATAGTTAGTAACCGAGGGTAACTGATGCAATTGCGATAAAATACGGTGATTCGCCAAAGGGGTGGTTAAATACGTAATGCTCACTTCAAACTCATGGGGCAACTTATCAATTTTTTTATTGGTAATTTTACATTGAAGTCGTTGAATAAATTGAATGGTGCGTTCGATGTCGCGGTAATGATTGCAGCGAATAAAAATACGATAGGATCGCAATTTGGTTTGAAATTTATTGGATCGTATAAATTGGAATAGTAAGAGCAGTGCAATCGTGGCAATAATTCCATACAAAAAGTACCCGCCGCCAATGGTCATGCCAATAGACGCATTTACAAATACCAGCGCGGCCGATGTGAGTCCCTCAATTCGTTGTTTGGATTGCAAAATGGTTCCGGCGCCAATAAATCCAATTCCCGATACCACTTGAGCGGCAATGCGGGTCGGATCACCGGTAGTGGCCATTAACGAAAAATGGGTGAATAAACAGGCGCCCAAACAGATTAAGCTGTGCGTTTTAATACCGGCCGGTTTTCCCATGGATTCGCGTTCAATACCAATAATAACACCACAAAAAATAGCTAAAATAATTTTTAGGATGAATATCAGCCACAATAAGTTGGGTATCACTATATCCATGCGATAGATTATACCATAAGACAATTAATGATAGTATAATACAATCATGTGCCGGTGGTGGATACTGTGTTGGTTGGGCGTTATGGTGCATGCGACAGATATACGCATTGATCCGTTGACGTACCCACAAAGTGTGATGGCGATGGCCCGAGGCTATGCCACCGTAGCGGATCCCTATGGGGCATCGGCGTTAACGCTTAATCCGGCGGGGCTTGCAGAATCGGGGCGAGGGCTTCAGGTGCATCAACTGGCGAACAATCATTCCCAAATAATCAACCAGCCGGGTTATTTTTATTACCGGCCCGGCTGGTCAGTAGGCTATTGGTCCGAGCAAACCACGAGCCATACCCTTGATGTCAGCGCCGTTGGGTTGGGGCACCGATCACAAAAGGGACTTCATTGGGGGATTGCGTATCGATGGTACACAACCCCATCCGGTAACGGTTTAAACGGATCCGCTGCGGATATTGGCGTTTTGGTTCCCCTACATCGCTATCTCAATATGGGAATGGTGGTAAAAAATAGCCTGTGGTGGGGGGATTCGGTATCGCCCAAAACCGTTCTGGGAATTGCCGCACGATTGCCGCAACCACGTGTGATATTAACGGTGGATGCCGTGGATGTGGCGGCTTCCCATAGGGGCTATGTGTGTTGGGGGCTTCGTACCGATATTGCCTCGGATTTTTCCCTGCAATTGGGCATGTATCCCCAGCATTACACCGGTGGCGTGGCAATGCAACTCAAAACCATTACCATTGAGTATGCGATGGTAGGGGATGATACGGGATTTTTACACGCTGCATTTGGCCTGAGATTGGGGCAACGCCGGCTAACAGCGGCTAGTCTTCGCTAAGACGCACCCAATAAAAATACTCTTGATTTCCCTTGGTGCCCCGCAATAGTGAGGGCGCAGTGCTCACAATGGCGAGTCCGTGGCTAGCAAAGGATGCCTCCACAGTACGAAGCGTTTCGGATAGATGATCCGGGTCACGGATAATACCGCCGGCACCAATAGAATGTTTTTTGGATTCAAATTGAGGCTTTATTAAAATGATATAATCGGTGGTGGCATTAAATAGCGATAATAGATTGGGAATAATCGCAAAGACACTAATAAAGGACACATCCATCACCACTAAGGACACCGCATTGCAATGCATCTGGTGAGGGGCCAGTGCCCGGTTAATCGCAGCCGCAGTAACCTCGCGCGCATTGGTACGCTCTAAAAGTGATAAACGGGGATGGTTGCGAAGCTTATAATCCAAAATACCGTACCCGACATCGATTCCCAGTACATGCTGAGCATCACGTGACAGCAGCGCATCTGAAAAACCGCCAGTGGATATCCCCACATCGACAGCGCACCGGTTTCGGATGTCTAACGAGATGGCGTCCAAAAATCCAGCCAATTTATCGCCACCCCGTGATACAAAAGTGGATTTTTTTTCTTTTATACGAATAGGACTGCTTACGAGACAAAGTGTTCCGGGTTGATCAATAACACGATCGTCTACCAATACTTTTCCGGCCATAATATGACGTTTAGCATCATCTTCGGAGGAAAAAAAGCCGCGACTAATCAATAAATTATATAATTTTAATTTCTTCACGGTGACTACGACAGCCGTTCTTTAAAATTAAAGTAGCATGAATGGCTGTGTATCACAATGCGGGTATCGACGATTGTGCCAATAGCCGGCTGTTTGACGCCATTAAAATGCGAGGTTTTAACCAACGTATAATGCCCCATATCCATAAATACCAAGGGGTCGCCAATCTGAAGTGGGGCATCAAATCCATAATCGTGACACACATCACCAGCAAGACAGGTATTGCCGCCAATCGAGTACCGATAGGGTTTGTCATCCGCACTACCATAAATGACCGGTTTGTAAGGAAATTCCAGTACATCGGGCATGTGCGCGGTAAATGATATGTCGCACATGGCGGTTTGCCCGGTATTTTGAATAATATCGCGTATGGTTGTTACATAGTACCCGCAATGACGACCAATGGCTTCACCAGGTTCCAAAATAACCTGTAAATTATAGGTGGATTGCCAGTACCGAATCAACGCGATCAAATGGTCACGATCATAATGTGCGTCGGTGATTAAATGACCACCTCCCCAGTTCATCCAATCCAGTCCGTGAAGAGCGTCACCAAAATGCGCTTCTATTTTGGCCAATATGGCGGCTAACGGGGCAGTTGTTTCTTCGCATAGGGCATGAAAATGAATGCCGGATACACGGGATAAGGTATCGGGGGAGCAGCTCTCTAAAGGAATGCCCAATCGTGAATTGGGTGAGCAAGGATCGTATTTATCAACCGGTGCAAAACCAATGCCGGGGTTGATGCGAATACCTAGCGATAAATGGGAATTGGGAATGTTGGTTACAAATTGATGGTATTGGTTCCACGAATTGAATGTTAGGTGATGCCCCAGTTGATTATAGGCGTGACAATCGGTTATATCCATCGCTAAAGCATGAATATGGCATTCGCCATCAAACGTGTCTCGGGCCAAACGGGCTTCATACACGGAACTGGCAGTGGCCCCATCCAAATAACGCGATAGTAGGTCAAATGTGGCGACTGTAGCAAACCCTTTCAAGGCCACAATCACCTGGCATCCCGTTTGATTTTTGACAGTACGAATGTGGTCCAGGTTGGTTTGAAGTTCGGCTATATCAATCAAATACAGGGGCGTGGGATGTCCCTGTAGCTGGTTAATCCAATGGCGTGGCACAGTCAATCACAGACCAAGGTAGCCCGTCTTCCATTAGTGCGGCCATAAATGGTTTAGCGTCAAATTGCTCCATGTTGAATACCCCACTGCCGGACCAAGTCCCATTTAAGATCATTTTAGCACCAATCATAGCGGGCACGCCGGTGGTATAGGAGACCGCTTGGGCCTGTACCTCATTATGACAGTCTTGATGGTAACATACATTATAAATCAATTTTGTTTGTGTTTTTCCAGAAATCGTTCCTGTAATGCGGCAACCAATACAGGTTTTGCCGGTATAATTGAGGCTAAGTGATGCGGGATTGGGCAGTACCGCTTTTAAAAATTCCAATGGAACAATAGCCTGCCCGTTGAAGTCAATCGGATGAATTTGGGTCATCCCAACGTTTTGTAGCACATTTAAATGCGTTAGGTAGGTATCTGAGAACGTCATCCAAAACCGAATACGCTCAATGGTTGGAAAGTGCGTCATTAAGGACTCCAATTCTTCATGGTACAGCAGGTAGGCTTTTCTAGGGCCAACTTCCGGAAAATCAATGGTGTGATTGACGGATAATGCGGGGACGGTGATCCATTCACCATGGTCATAATAGCGCCCATCTTGGGTGATTTCACGAATATTGATTTCAGGGTTGAAGTTGGTGGCAAAAGGGTGCCCGTGATTGCCATCGTTGCAGTCAATGATATCAATCGCGGTTATGGTATCAAATAAATAATCATGGGCATATTTAATGAACACGTTAGTGACCCCAGGATCAAATCCCGATCCCAGTAACGCCATTCGGTTGATGGCTTTAAACCGATCATGATAGGCCCATTGCCATGAGTATGAAAATTTGGCCTCATCTTTGGGCTCGTAATTAGCCGTATCCATGTAATGGGTTTTGGTTTTCAAACAGGCCGTCATAATGGCTAAATCTTGATAAGGCAAGGCCATATTGATGACTAATTGCGGCTTAATACGATTAATAAGGGCGACGGTGTCCTCAACGATATCCGCATCCAATTGGTGAATGTGAATAGCGCCACCACAATCACGTTGAAGGGACTGGCAACGGGAATAGGTACGTGACGCCACATGAATTTCTGAAAAAACATTGGGTGTCATTACACACTTCTTTGCTGTTACTTGGCCAGCTGCCCCGGCTCCAATAATTAAAACACAACTCATAATACGCCTCGCTTTACCATCGATTTCAATCAAATCATTATCTAAAAAAAACCGTTGTTTGAAAAGAGCTAAATATCGGTCTTGATTTGAATTCATGAATTGGGTACTATCTAAATCATGTCGACAGAGATATGGGTGACCTCGATGAAGTCACCGCAGACATATTATCAAATTCAGTCCATTCACCGATTCGCATCGATTCGACGTTTGTTGGATCAAACAATTTTAGGAAAAACCTTGGTATTTTGTCGAACTAAAAAGGAAGTGGATACTGTTTTTGAGAAATTGCAACTGTTGCAATACAGTGTTGCCAGCTATCATGGCGATTTGCCGGTCAATTTACGTGAAAAAGCGTGGGCAGATTTTACCAGTGGTCGGGTGGCCAACTTAATTTTAACCGATATTCCGGCCACCATTGAAACGCTTCCCCCCATTGATTTGGTGTTATTCGCGATGATTCCTCAAGATGCCGATATGTATATTCAACGCGTAAACCGCTTGGAAATGATAACGGATGTGGCCAAAGTATCGACGTTGATTAGTGACAGTGAATTCAAAAAGATTGCATTTATTAAGCGTGCTATTCAATGCGATATTTTGCCCGATGCGTTTGAAGATATGGACGTGGTTCGTGATTTAAAAAAGCAGGTATTGGTGAGCGAAATAGCGGCATTTGATGATACCGGTGCGGATGATTTCATTACGCAATTGGCCACGACGCTAATACACAATCATTCGGCTGAAAAAGTTGTTAAATATATGTTGGAACGGGGATTTAATCGGCAATTTTCGGCCGCACTCTATCGTAAAAAATTGACGAAGTCGACACATGTCAATGATGTGGATTTGGATGCGGTTGCGAATGATCAAAAAGAGCGATTGTTTATTGCCGTGGGCAAGACCGATAACGTGGATGAAAACGGACTAAAAGATTTTTTGCATATTGAAACCGCCATAGATAAGGCCGAGTTCACTGAAATAAAGTTGTTTGATACGTTCTCATTTTTTGCGGTTTCGATGGAAAACGCTGAAATTATTCTGGAAATTTTTCGACGAAAAAAACGGGGGAAGCGATCCATTGTTGAGCGCGCGAAAGGAAAAGACGTGATTCGAAAGGGTCGTGCCCCTCGATTGACGGAAGGAAGCGATTAGTGCGGATGGATTACGCCACTGAGTACCTGCAATAGCCGTGTTCCAACCACCGTATTCAATCGATCATAGGGGTTAACCTCCACCAATTCGGCCCCAATAATTCGGCGTTTTTTATACAGCGTTTCAAGTAGGTATAGTAGCTGGTTATACGATAAACCGCCCGGCATCGGTGTTCCGGTATGGTTGCCCAGATAAGGGGCCAGCCCGTCAATGTCCAAACTAATCACAACATGGTCATCCAGTGTATCGATGATGGCATTAACAATATTGGCCCAGGTTTCCCCTTCGAGTAAGGGGCGGTGTAAATGCGTGTAATCGTAAAAAACATGAAAGGGCGTTGGGTGTTGCTTTTGAAACGCGACTTCTGTGGCGTCGTAATCACGAATCCCTACTTGTGTAATGCCGGTTACCGCGGGGCAATTGGCATAATAGGTCATTACCGAGGCGTGGGAAAAATCAAATCCCATGTATTGGGTTCGGCAATCCATATGGGTGTCAATTTGAAGGATGGAAAATGCGCTGTAGTGATCGGCCAATGCACGAATATACCCAATGCCAACACCATGTTCCCCACCGCATAATACAACGGGATTGGGCCATTCTCGAGACACATCGTTGTATACCCATGTGGGAAGCTGTGCGCATGCGGCATTAATAATTTCCAATTCTTGCTTCTGCTTAGCAGATTGCTTGGGGGCGGTGGCTGTAATCGCATGGGCGGTTTTGGCGAAACGGTTGTTGTGCTCACAAATGATGGGGTTGGGGTCACGAAACACCAGATGGACCGGATGGGGTTGGAAAGGGTGATTCGGATCCAGCTGATGGGATATCGATTGAATAGCTGCTGGAGCCCCATGGGTCCCATGACCAAAACTGGTAGTAACGTCCCATGGAACGGGATAAATAATGGTAGGGTATATGTCTGTCATGTCATTAGTGTAGCGAATCCAAATGGTTGCGTCTATTGCTGTTCATATAATAATGCCGTATGATATCGGCCGGTATGATACATTGGTTTCTCAGTGCCATAATCCTTGGGGGTGTCACTATGGCGCAAGTGGATTGGCCACAAATTGCCATTGTGCACAGCGCAGCCCAGCCGGTGATAACAGATGAGCGACCATTGGGATTGCAGACAATTGCCAATCGAATGAGGGCCTATCCGGCGCATGTTATTGATGTTCCGGTTGCAACGATTCCGGCGAATCCACCCGCATACGATGTGGTTATTTTATATAAGTTGGGTGAAGGAGCAGCGGATTATCGTTCGTTTGTGCAGCGCATGATTCAATCGGCGGGTGCGGTATTGGTGTTTGAACACCCATTGATGGGGCATGATGATTCGTTTTCGCAGCATGCCTGCGGAATTATTGAAGATCCATGGCTACATGATCCGCCGGTGCATCACCAAATAGTCGCCGATTACAGGGGACAACAGGCCGTATGGGTGGGACTATTTCCGTACAGTGGGGTTGTGGCGTCGTCACAAGGAGAATGCCGCGTCAAAACATCCAAACAGGCGCATTGTTTAGGCGATGGTGCGGAAGGTCCATTTTGCTTAATTCGTTACAATGCGTCGGCACGACAGTATCGCATTGCTAATTACCTTATTTTAACAAATTACTGGATAGATCGATTTCAAAATAAACAGATTATTGATGATATGTTTCGTGAGTTGGGGATTTACAAGCTAAAAACTTCACAATAGCCAAAGATATGTTCCGAGTGGTACCATAATCCCATGAGTGCACTGATAGAATCCAATTTGATCCAAACAATTCGACAAGCATTTGATGATGATATGCTTAAGTCAACTTTTTTTGATATTCTATGCCGTCAATTATCGCATCGAACAATTGTATCAATTGATCCTTTAGAATTTATAGAGTTCACTAATATTTTATATGATTTTTTTATTGTTCGACACCCTTCGGAAACGGCTATTTATGTGGGGGAGCCGCAGTTATCATCAAAAACATTAACCAATCGGTTGATTTTAAAAATTAGTCAACCCGATGCACCGTATTTATTCGTTACCATCGAAGAAATTGTTCGGCAATACAACTTAAGGTACACGCGTCGATTGCATCCCATTATTGGTATTATTCGAGATGAGACTGGGCGCATTACCGATCTGGTGCCACCGGAGTCAGCGACGGAACGGCGATCCTTGGTATTTATGGCGTTTGAGCCAGTGTCCAATCCACGCATTGTGGCTGAGATTGAATCAAAGTTAACGTATCATGCACGGTGTATCCAACAGGTTCAAACCGATTCGGAGCATATCCGATTGGTGATTAACACCGTTGCCCAGGAGCTGATTCACAACAAGCCCTCGGGTTATGATGAAGCGCATCAATTGATTACGTGGTTGCTGGACCAAAACTTCTCGTTTTTTGGTCTTCATATTGGATCTGAAGATGGGGTCAGGGAATCGTATGGTATTTGCCAAAAAACGGTTGGTATCGATGATTTATCTACGCCGCATTCGCCGTGGTTTAAACCAACCAGTTCGGCGTTGTTATGCGTGGATCAAATTCCCATTGTCAGCCCACTTCAGCGATTTGAGCCGTTAATGCGTGTATCCTTTCGAATAGCGGGTACATTATATGCTTTTTATGGTATTTTAAAACGCAGTTCAATGTACGCCAAAAATAGTGATACCCCCATTATCAATAAAAAAATGGCCTATATTTTTTCGGAACGTCACTTTTTGCCGGAAACATACAATTATAACGATGTTATTCGTATTTTTAATGATATTCCCAAATACGAACTCTTCCGAACCCCCAAAGAAGATTTGCTTCAAATGGTGGATTTTGTGATGTCGATTACCAATTTAAACCATATTCAACTGTACAGTGTATCTACGGATTTGCTGACACTGCGCTTGTATATTGTGGTGCCGCACCATTTATTCAGTCCCCACACGGTGACTGTTATTACCACACATATTCAGTCACTACTCACCTACGACCAATGCGATGTATTGCCGATAGCGGCACCCGAAAAATGCCGGATACACATGCGTATAACCCTTAAAAAGCCTCAAAAACTGCCACCAGAAGAGACCCTTGAGCGCACCTTAACCGCAATGGTTCAACCTTGGGAAGAGCAGGTGCGGCAATTGTTTTCTCAGGAATGTCCGGAAATCCTTGCCAATGACCCCAACATTCTTCAAAAGATTCCCACGCATTATCCCGCGCGAACCACGCCCCAAGCGGCGGTTATGGATATTCAGCGATTGGTACAATTGCGGGATTCGGGGGATATATACGTTGAATTATCGCCTTTCGATTTTCCCAAAAAATCGGATTTAGCGGGAAAAGCCTCGCTGATTGTTGTGTATCATTACATTAAACTGGATTTAACCGATATTTTACCTATTTTTCACAATAGTGGTATTCACGTTATTGACCAAATGACGTTTCGATTTGGGGATGATACCGATACGATTGGGTATGTATTGGCATTTCGTGTGGTTGATGCATCGAAGCAAAAAATGAATGAAGATCGGGTGAGGGATCGATTGGTGCATCTATTGGGCGCGGTTTTGAACAAAACTGTCCCAAATGATCCACTCAACCAGCTTGTTTTGAAAACAACATTAACGGTGGACGCTATTTTTGTATTGCAGGCGTTTCGCAATTATATGGCGCAGGTATTTTCCGCGCAATTTTCAAAAGCGGCGATTAATCAGGCGTGTATTAATCATCCCCAATTTTGTCAGCATTTAAGTGATTATTTTGATAATAAATTTAACCCGGATATGACGGTTACGGATCGCAACACGGCTGTGGCCACGCTAGGCGATGCAGTAATGGATTACATTAAACAGGTGACGGTTATGATTGACGATCATATTTTACGGCGTATGGCCTCGATTGTCATGGCGTGTTTACGAACCAATGTGCGGATACGGTCGGCGGGAGAGCCCATTAGTTTTAAACTGGATCCATCGGGATTTTTTGGGTTACCGACTCCAATACCCTATCGAGAGACATTTGTATTTGATACGGATTTGGAGGGGGTTCATATTCGATTTGGGGCCGTGGCTCGTGGTGGTCTGCGGTGGTCCGATCGGTTGGATGATTACCGTACTGAAGTCATGGGATTGGTGAAAACGCAACAAACTAAGAACGCGGTTATTATCCCCGTGGGATCCAAAGGAGGGTTTGTGATTAAGTCGGTTGAGCAGCCGGACTATGACATGGGGGTGTATCAGTATAAGCGGTTTATAACCGGTATGTTGCAGCTGGTGGATAATATTGTGGGTGGGAAGGATGTGTCCCCCCCGATTGTGATGTATGACAGCGTTGACCCGTATTTCGTTGTGGCGGCCGATAAAGGCACCGCCACCTTTTCGGATTATGCCAATCAGGTATCCTTGGCCCATCAGTTTTGGTTGGGGGATGGATTTGCATCCGGTGGTGCGAATGGGTATGATCATAAAAAAGTGGCTATCACGGCGAAAGGGGCTTGGGAATGTACCAAGTTGCATTTTGCGGCAATGGGGATGAATCCCGAGAAAGACGCCATTTCGGTGGTGGGGATTGGGGATATGTCGGGAGACGTATTTGGAAACGGTATGTTGCAGAGTCGATCCATTAAGTTGGTAGGGGCGTTTAATCATCGGCATATTTTTCTGGATCCAAATCCCGACCCAAAAACCAGTTGGGCGGAGCGTAAGCGTTTGTTTGATTTGCCGCGTTCGACCTGGAATGATTATGGGTGCGTCTCGGAAGGGGGCGGTATTTTTGAGCGATCGGCCAAATCAATTGCATTAACCCCGGCCGTACAGCAATTGTTGCAGACCACCGAAACGGCATTGTCGGGTGAGGCCATTATTCAATTGTTATTGCGATTGCCGGTGGACTTGATGTGGTTTGGGGGAATTGGCACGTATATTAAATCCAGTGCACAATCTCACAGTGATGTTGGGGATCCGGCCAACAATGCTGTGCGGATTAATGCAGCGGATTGTCGTGCACGTGTTATTAGTGAAGGGGCGAATTTGGGCGTTACCCAGTTGGGACGTATTGAGTATGAACTATCGCAAAATGGCCGTATTAATACCGATGCGATTGATAATTCCGCTGGGGTTAATATGTCGGATTATGAAGTCAATATTAAAATTATATTGGCTACCTGGTTGAATCACGGGGTGATTGCTGATGACGCTGAGCGAAACCGATTATTGGAGGAGGCCACGGATGAAGTAACGGCGTTGGTGTTACAAAATAACGTGTCACAACATGAGTTATTATCCATGGATTCATACCGTTCACAAACACAGCCCTTTTTAATTGATTACACCATTAGTGAATTAATCAAACTGGGCCAATTGAATCATATTGACGAGCACATTCCGCCGTCGAAACAGCGTCAAGAATTGTATCGTCAGCAACTGCCCCTACCGCGCCCGGTATTGGCGGTGTGTCAGGCGTATGTAAAAATGCGAATCAAGCAGGCGTTAATGACCTCGGATCGCTTATCGGGTCCGGTCTTTGATGCCTTGTACCGCAATTATTTTCCCATAACCATTCAATCGGTTGTGCCAGCAGATCAATTTCCCGAACATCGACTCAAAAAAAACATTATTGTGACACAGGTAACCAATTATTTGGTGGGTATATTTGGGTGCGCATCGTATGAATCTCTGACATTTTTTGATCGAGTTCCCATTGATGTTGCGGTTCATGATGCGATGATTTTGGATGCGATTGTTGGTGGGCCAGCGTGTCGGGAACGGTTCCGGAATATGGATACAGAATCGGCAAAGCGCAAGGCCTTATTTAGCTTTAATCAGTCCTTGTTGTACGCGGTGTATTTTTGTCAGCATGCGGGATTGGATTTGGCGAAGGTGTCCATTTCAGCGTGTCAGGCGCGGTTAACAAATGCCCCGGCTGTACAGTCACTGCCATTATCCTTACAGTGTTTATTTTTGGATAATCAATCGCCCGATCGCGTACAGCGATTAAATGATCTGGATAAAGCCATTGGTATCATACGAAACTTGGATATTTTGTGTCAGGTTACGACAACCAGTCATATGATTCATGAGCAAAAACTGGCTATTTTGTCGGATTTATATACGGCAATTATTCGATTGTTTCGAGAAAATGACGCGTCATTTTCGTTGGTTGTTGCGGCGGATAACCCACGGTTATCGGTGGTGGGGCAAGATGATGTATTGGCGCAGTTGGTGTTGTATTCTTTTGAGTTGCGGCGTTGGATGGGGACCATGTTTGTGTAATCCCCACCATCGTGTGCCTTAATGCGTTTTCCAAATTATGTTTGCGATTAAATAGGCGTTTTACTTTCCGACGCTCGTTATTTTTGATACAGTTAGATTATGCAAGATCAGCCAAAGGTAGCCAAATATGTTCCGGTTCATCCGATTGATTTTAAAGAGCGATCATGGCCCAATAAGCGACTAACCCAAGCGCCAATATGGTGTAGTGTGGATTTGCGGGATGGCAATCAAGCGTTGGTAAATCCCATGACACTTAGTCAAAAAATCACGCTTTTTAATTATCTAGTAGGAATGGGGTTCAAGCACATCGAAGTAGGGTTTCCAGCGGCATCGTCGGTGGAATACGATTTTGTTCGGCATATCATTGATAATGATTTAATTCCATCGGATGTAACCATTCAGGTATTAACCCAAGCCCGTGAGTCAATTATTGAAAAAACCATGACGGCTATTGAAGGGGCGTCAGCGGTGATTGTGCATTTGTATAATTCAACGTCAACGGCTCAGCGAAAATATGTGTTTAATGCGACTCAATCCGATATTATTGATGTTGCTTTGAATGGGGTTGCGGCAATTAAGCGGGGGATTACGTCTCAACATGGTCACATTACCTTGGAATATTCGCCAGAAAGCTTTACGGGCACTGAAATTGATTTTGCGATTGATATTTGCAATCGGGTTGCGGAGTCGTGGAATGGCCCTCTGATTATTAATCTTCCTGCAACCGTTGAATTATTCACCCCAAATGTATATGCCGATATGATTGAGTACGCCTGCCATCATCTTAAAAATCGCGATCAGATTTGTGTGAGTGTTCACACCCATAACGATCGAGGCACCTCAGTTGCGGCAACCGAATTGGCCTTATTGGCGGGCGCTGATCGTGTTGAGGGCACCTTGTTTGGGAATGGGGAGCGAACGGGTAATGTGGATATTGTTACCGTGGCCCTAAACCTATACATGCAGGGCATTGATCCAAAATTACATGTGATGGATGTTCCCGACATGGTGGCGACCTACACCCAGTGTACTGGTATGACGGTACATGAACGGCACCCCTATGCAGGGGAGTTGGTGTTTACGGCCTTTTCAGGGTCTCATCAAGACGCAATTAATAAAGGCATGCATGGGTATACCAATGGTTCGCTATGGGACGTGCCGTATTTAGCCATTGATCCGGCGGATATTGGACGCGCGTATGAGGCCATTATTCGTATTAATAGTCAATCCGGTAAGGGGGGTGTTGCGTATGTTTTAGAGCATTCGTTTCATTGCATTATTCCCAAGCGCATGCAGCCGACCGTGGCACGATTCATTCAATCGCGTACCGAGGCGTTATCAACCGAAATACAGCCAAGCGAAATTTGGGCCATTTTTACCAAGGAGTTTGTGAATCGGACCGATATCTATAGATTGGATACCGTACAGACAACATTGGACGCATCGGGGGAGGTTACCAGTCAACTACAGATTTACGTAAATGGGGTGTTGGAGCAATTTACAGCTTGTGGAAACGGGCCAATTGACGCTTCTAAAAAAGCCCTTGCTAGTCGGTTTTCTACCATGACAATTGAATCGTACGCGGAACATTCATTGTCCCAGGGATCCGATTCCAATGCCATTTGTTACCTAACCGTTAACTTTGGGGACGATACCTTTCACGGGGTTGGGATTGATTCCAATATTACAGTCGCCTCGATTCGGGCACTGTTATCATCTATTAATCGAAAATTAACTCAGGAGGTTTGTTAAAATGAATGTAATGAAAATGATGGCAATTGTGCTAGTGATGATTCACATGGGATATGCCGCTACCAATTACCCCGTTAAGGCATTTATTGATGATTTATTGCATGTCGATCGTCAAGACGACAATTTGAATCTGCAAATCACCATGGCCGAACGGGTCTATGATCAAGCAGCGGCCATCAATGACTGGTCAATTGCGGCGAATGTGGCCAATAATTATGTTCAGCCTTACCAAAACTCGTTTTTTTCACCGAAATTTCAAGAGGTACTGTCTGCGGATTTGTCGCTGCGTCGACCCTTTATTACAACCGGAGGGACATTGTCATTCACAACGGGTCATCAGTCCATACGTCAATCGGCTTTAAAGGATCCGGAGACGGGTACGTTGTATAATCAGCCGTTGTTTTATCAGCATACGGTGGGCATTCAATATGTTCAGCCATTGTTATACGGATTTTTGGGAGAGCATTATCGGTACTCGTTGCGTACGGCATCCCAAAATGTGGCTCAAAAAACCGTTGCATCGCAGGAGCAATTCGAAGATTTTTTAGCAACAGAGTTGACCGGTTTTGTTGACTGGACCTTGGCCTATGAGCTGTCCGAAATGGCCTACTCACGCTACCAATTGGCGAAAGAGTCTGTTTCGTTGACCAAGGATCGTGCACGCGTGAATGTATCCGAACAAATTGACGTGCTTCGTGCGGAATACGCCATGCAGAATGCGCTTCAGCAATGGAAAAATCAGCTGGCGTTACTCAAATCAGAGCAGATAAAAATGGCGACCCGTTTAAACAAGCCCAGCCTACGTCATGTGGTCCCCACCTTTGATTTGTACAAAACGGTCTATGTTAAGTCGCCGGATTATATTCCGGTATCCACATTACGACGTTATGAAATTCTGGCGCTCGATAAAGATCGGTTGGATGGTCAATTAGCCTTAAGTCGTTCCAAGCGAAACGGGGAACTGAATGTGGTTGCCGCCTATACACGAAAGATGGGAAAGCCAACGCGATCAGCCTGGACCTTTCCCAACTATGACACCACCGTGGGGGTATCGTATTCACGCCCATTAGCCGATACGGCTGCCATTGCCGCGGTTAAAAAGGCCGAAATGGATGTTACGCAATTTGAAAATCAGTCGTATCAGCTGACTCAGGAGCTGAAATCACACATGGTGGCACTGCATACACTGGTTATGGAGTATGAAGCCTTGTTGGAAACAACCCTCGATCAAGTGACGTTATCTCAAAAAAAAGCCACTGAAGAAAATGGCTTGTATCGTCAGGGACGTAGCCCCATTGAAATGCTCATTCAAGCACAAGATAACGTGCTGGCATCTAAAATTAATTATGCCCAATCATCGGCACAGTATCATAAATATGTGTTGATGTATTTATCGCTTATTGATCAGTTAACAACAACATACGAGGTGTCTTTATGAAATCATTTTTTGAATTTTTTGTTAATCGGCATTTGTTTGCCAGTACTGTAACTGTTGCGGCGATTGTCATGGGATTGATGGCGTTGCCGGGTATTAATCGGGATACGTTTCCGGTCGTTGATTTGGATGAAATGGTTATTTACACCCGGTATCCGGCCTCATCGGAGGATATTGAGCTGAAAATAACCAACAAAATCGAAGATAAACTCAAAACTGTAAATGGGCTGGACCAATACAATTCGATATCAATGCAGAATATATCGGTAATTAGTATTAAAATTGATCCGAATGAGTCGGATCCCAAGGCTGTTAAAGATGATGTGCGTCAAGCGGTGGATGATGTTGTGGATTTTCCTGCAGATCTTGATAAAAAACCAACGGTTACAGAGATCAAGTCATCCACATTTCCGGTATTAGAAATTGGATTTTCGGCACCCAATTTGAGCTACAACGAGCTCAGAACCATTGCCAAATCATTCAAAGAGGATGTTGAGGATATTGATGGGGTAAACACGGTGCAGGGATACGGATATTTATCCAAAGAAATGTTGGTGGCACCCGATCCGCAGCGGTTGCAGCAGTTTCAATTATCGGTTGCGGATGTTGTGAGCACCATCACGCAAAAAAACCGGCGGGCATCGATGGGGGATTTGGTGCGAAATGATCGAAAGCTTACTTTAGTTAACGATAATCGATTGAATACGGTGGAACGGGTATCGGATGCCATTATCCGATCGAATTTCTCGGGACAATCCGTGCGCGTGGGCGATGTGGCGGTGGTGACGCTGGATTATGAAGAGCCTCGGGTGCATTCTAAAATTGGGGGGGTTCAAGGCATTTCATTTATTGTAACCAAATCCAGTGCCTCTGACGTGGTGACATTAACCAATGAATTGTACGCAGTTGTGGATAAGTATAGTGAGAAATATGCCGATTTAACCATTTCAATTGCGAATGATTCGTCCAAGATACTCAAAAACCGTCTTCGAGTGATGATGAATAACGGGATTATTGGATTGGGACTGGTCATTTTAACATTATGGTTTTTTCTGGATCTTAAAACGGCTTTTTGGGTGTCGTTGGGTATCCCTGTATCCGTCATGGGGGTGTTTGCGTTGATGCCGATACTGGGGATGACGGTCAATGTGGTATCCTTGTTGGCGATTATTTTAATTATTGGGATTGTGGTGGATGACGGCATTATTGTGGCCGAAAACATTGCGAAGCAAAAAGAAAAGGGACTCCCCCCCGCAGAGGCGGCCGTTAAGGGTATTTACGATGTATTTAAGCCCGTTTTGGTGACAATACTGACCACAATTATTGCGTTTTCACCGATGTTTTTTATGAGTGGGGTGATGGGGAAATTTATTTTTGAAATTCCTTTGGTTATTACCTGTGCGTTATTGGTATCTTTATTGGAAGTGGGTATTGCCTTGCCGGCCCATATTGCGCATCAATCGCATAAACCGCATAAACTGGCACGACGTCATCAGTTGATTAAAACGTTGAGAAGCAAATACGAACAGGTAGTGAGTGTTCTTTTGCGTTGGCGCTATGTTGTTTTGGCTGGGTTTATTTGTGTATTTATAGGTACCGTGCTATATGCAAAGGCGTTTATGCATTTTGTGTTGTTTCCCGATGCAAGTGCGATTCAGTTTATGATACGTCTTGAAGCGGAGCCGGGAATTACGATTAATGATTTGTCCGAGCGGGTTGTGCCGATTGAGGACGCATTGGCGCGTTTGCCAAAAACCGAATTATTATCGTTTACAACACGTGTGGGGATGACGCAAGACGCTTTTTTAATGACTGAGCAAGAAAATTTAGCCATTATTGTGGTGGATCTGCAACCCGTGTCCATTCGAAATCGCACAGCGCGTGAAATTATGGAAGAAATAAAAGAGGAAACCAAAGATACGCCTGGTTTTCAAACGATTAATTATCAAGTTGAGGCGGGCGGTCCTCCGGTGGGGCGTCCGGTGAATGTCCGAATTATTTCGAATAATGATGATCGTCGGAATGGGGTTGCTGGAGAGGTGGTTCGGTATCTTGAAGGCATTCGGGGGGTTGAATCAATCGAGCGTGATGACCGGGTGCAAAAAAATGAATTAAGGGTGATATTGGATGACAAAAAACTATCGCAAATTGGGGTATCTGTGGTAACGATTCATCAGGTTATCCGCACCGCGTTTTCGGAAATTTTGGCGAGTTCGTTTCGGTTCGAAGATGAAGATGTGGACATTACCGTGTCGTTTTCCAATGATCAGAAAAATGATTTTTCGGTTTTGAATAATTTATTAATTCCCAATCAAACGGGCCGATTAATTCGGTTATCCGATGTTGGATGGTTAATTCAAGCGCCCGGCGCTCCCAATTTTTATCACTACAACGGTAAACGGTCCGTGACGGTAATGGGGGACTTGGATCGAGATCAGATTACATCAACCGCGTTGACCAAGGAATTAACCAAGGTATTTAATACCCAAAACTACCCCGATGTGGGGTTTGATTTTGGTGGCGAATCCAAAGAAACCAATGATTCGGTGGCGGATTTAGTTCGATCGTTTTATTTGGCTTTATTTGGTATTTTTGCTTTGCTTGTTTTGTTATTCAACTCACTATCCCAGCCACTGATTGTGATGCTAACCATCCCCTTTGGATTAATGGGCGTGATTATCGCGTTTGCTTTGCATGGTCAGGATTTGGGATTTATTTCGATGGTGGGGGTTATTGGACTTACGGGTGTTATTGTGAATGATTCCCTTGTTTTGGTAAATCATTTAAATACACTGACGGAATCAGCACTGTCTCCCGTAGATCGGTTTAATCAAGTGGTACTGGGTGCAGGCGACCGCTTTCGCCCGATTATGATTACATCCGTAACCACCATATCAGGGCTGTTGCCCTTGGCATATGGTTTGGGAGGATCGGATCCATTTATCGCGCCGATGGCATTGGCGATTGGGTATGGCCTTATTTTTTCAACCCCGCTGATCTTGTTTTTGTTGCCGGCATTGTATCTGATTCAGTTTGATATTAAGACTGCAATAAAACAATTATGGCCAAAGTAGCGCATGCATGTTTTGCGCTATTCATGTCATAGCCCGGCCCATAACTTAGCCTGGGATGAGTGGCTTCTACACTGCGTAGAAGCCGGTCAGTATACGGCAGGTATTTGCCGACTATGGGAGTCCCCCGTTGATTTTGTGGTGTTGGGACTATCCAAAACCATTGCTATGGATGTGAATCGGGCGACATGTGACGTGGATGGTGTGCCCATATTCAAACGATGCAGTGGGGGTGGCACGGTTGTGCAAGGATCGGGTTGTTTGAATTACGCTTTTATTTTACCGATTTCAATGGCGCCGTCACTACAGGCGATTCCCACTACCACCACATTTGTATTGGGCATGGTGATGCAGGCACTGGCCCCACATTGTTCCAACGTGCAGATGGCGGGAATATCGGATTTGGTGATTGACCATAAGAAATTTTCAGGCAATGCCCAAAGGCGATTGCGGCATACCATTTTGTTTCATGGTACGATTTTATATAATGCGGATTTAACAAAAGTAACTCGCTATTTAAAAGAACCCCTTATTCAGCCCGATTACCGCCAAAAACGATCGCATAGTCAGTTTATAGATAATATTCCCCTCACACAACACACGCTAATAATGGCATTGGCAGCCAATAAAATCCCTATGGATAGTACGACGTTACCACCGATTCCAGCGGATCTGTTGAAAAAATATCAGCCGTTATAAGCCCTAAATTGGGGGTTACAGACGACTGGAGCGCCCACTGAGTGCCCGTGTAACATCACGTTCTTTAATACTAGCACGTTTATCATGCATTTTTTTAGGGACGCCAATGCCGACTTCAACTTTAAATACATTTTTTTTTAAGTATATTTTTAAAGGTATGGCGACCAACCCCTTCCGCTCAATTAATTGAGTTATTTTTGTAATTTCACGACGATTCAATAATAATTTTCGATCGCGTGAAGTGGGGGGATTGTATCGGTTACCATAGGCATAGGGTTGAATGGTGGCATTGATTAAATACGCTTCATTATTACGAATACGAACATAGCTTTCATGGATTGTTGCATGACCATTACGAATGGATTTCACTTCCGATCCGGCCAAACAAATGCCGGCCTCGTATCGATCGGTAATGGTATAGTTAAAAAATGCTTTTTTATTATGTATAATCATTCATCGTACAGGGGAGAGGGATAATGCGTCAATAGGGGATAGGGTATTCCGTGGGTCATTATAGTTGTAGATATTGGCTGGGATTGACCGGATTACCGTTTTCACGAATTTCAAAATGCAGGTGAGGTCCGGTGGAATAGCCGGTTGATCCAACGTACCCAATGAGTTGGCCTTTCTGAACAAACTGGCCTTTTTTTACCAAAATCTTCCACTGATGAGCATAAAGCGATGACAATCTTTTGTTGTTTATCGATCCATGATCAATAATGGTTACATTACCGTATCCTTCTTTAAACCCAGAAAAAATAACGTTACCGGAATCCGTTGCTTTAATTTTATACCCACGTGGTGCGGCAAAATCAATGCCGGTATGCAATCGTCTGCTTTTAAATATGGGATGGCGTCGCAACCCAAATCGAGATGAAATATACCCGCCAGCCGGACGAACATAGCTGCCCGTTCCCAAATATTTGTGGTCAGGCGTATTATCTTGAATAATTAACCCCAATTGACGGGATTCCTGACGGAGAATAGTGTTACGTTCTTCAAATGCTTGAAGCTCTTCACGTAATGACACTAAGTTTTTCTGGTATAGCGATTGGGTGCTTTTTAATGTGTAACGTTTATCCAATATGCTTTTTTTTAGTTTATCAACCTCTTTCTTGCTAAATTCAAGTCTTTTTTGACTGGTTCGGTAATCATTGATTTTTTCTTTAGCGTCACTAATTTTATTAAAATCATCCTTGATGATTTTTTCATATAAATATAAATTATTAATAATAGATGAAAATGAATCGGTGTTAAATATTAGATTTAAT
>JALQXX010000021.1 GCA_023262965.1 Candidatus Marinamargulisbacteria bacterium | reverse complement strand
TACCCTCACTTGCATTCAATGCCACACCGTTTCCTTGAATCTGTACCACATTCGCATCCTCTCGATGCGTCTCCCGTGTCTCTGTTGTTCCCTTGTAATGCGTCGATACGCCCACTTGACCTTTGCTTAAACTAGCATCCATTGATATCCCACTCCACGACTGCTCTTTTGTTTGCTCAAATGTCTCCATAACGTCATTCACCGCTACTAATGCCATCTCCGCAGCATTCAATGATACCGATCCTCCCGCCGCGTATCGACTGCCCTCCAATGTCATTTTCCCTCTAAACTCGTTCACAATTTTCCCCCTGGCACTGTTCTCGTTCACTTCATTTTTGATGGCATTAGCGTATGCCGTATGCTCGCTTGATTTAATATCGTCAATTTTCAGGATCCCCAAATTTAATGATGTGTTACTGCTTTGATTCGTGTAGTCCAAATCATACAATGCCATGGTTTTTTCGATTTTATCGTTACCCGATTCATAAATCGTGTCCGCTTCAATCGTACTGCCTTGCTTGATTACGTTTCCTCCCGCACGCGCGCCATAATTGGCCGCCGTAATTGTTGTGCGATCCACCGTTTCATCGATATTTTCGCTTACATTTTGATGCCGCGTTTTCACCAAGCCGAACCATGAACTCGTTGTCCAAGACTCCGTTTCCTTTTTGTAAGACGTGTTCTTGATTCCAGTTAATGCAATGTCACCTCCCGCATCCAATAAAACATCCCCTGTTGAACCAATCTTGGTCCCTTCCAAATCAATATCCGCAGCTGCCCTCATCTCAAGACCCTCATCCCCTGCTTGAATCGTTGTAGCAACACCCGTACTACGCATTTCTACCCCCTCAATATCGTGCCCATTTCGTTTTCCGGTATACATGACCTCTTCTTCCAATCGCAGGGCCCGATTGGTTACCGATCCATTACTTGATTCAATCGTTGCTCCAATACCCGCATCGATTCCCACACTCAGCATATCAACACCATTATCGCCGTCGATACCCATATAACCACCACTTTTTAGTGTCGTTTGCGCCACATCTTCCACCACCGCATTCGTATCACGGTGAGATCCGCCATTGTGCTCATGGATTGTTACATCGGCTTTTGTTTTTTTGGATAATAATGCAACCTGATCTTTTGCGGATACATACATATCCCCACCCGATTCCAAATCACTGGCCTCTATGGTTACCGATTTATCGGATACCACCACCATGCCCCCTCCCGCTGTTATACCCGAGTCAACAACACCACTCGTTGTTTCCTTACGATGCTCGCGATTTGTTATTATTTTATGCGGAAAGCCCCATTGCCCAAAAATATCCGTAGAGGGAAAGCCTCTTCGCTCCATCGAATCAAGCGTACGTGTTTCCGTTGTTGTTGTCGACTCCCCCGCCAAAATCGACACATCCCCCGATGCGGTTATCCCCACAACACCCCCCGCATTTGCCTTTATCGCGGTCATTGTGGTGTCTCCTCCCGAATGCACGATCATATTACCACCAACATTCAATAAAGCCCCTCGATCCGCAATCGTTGTTTCCTTTGTATGCGTTTCGGTTGTTTTTCGCCCGTTTTCAACCCGGCTATCACTACTGGTTTCAGTTTTGTCCGTTACGGTAGTAAACGATAAATCGCCTCCAATAGTTGCGTGTAACGATTCCTCGGCCGTAATCTCAGTCCCCTGAAATGTCGCATCGCCCCCAACGTTCACAATCACATGACTATCACCATCAATACTTCCCACACGATTATTTGTTCCATTTGGATCCTCAATGGCTGAAAATCTCATATCCCCAGCCGCATTCAAAATAATATTCTGGCTGGCCACATACGACCCCGCAACATCATTAAAATCACCTTGAGTCGATAAGCCCAACACCCCACCCGATTGCATCCTCCCGGATTGATTGATATTACCCGTTGCTGAAATAGCTAGCAAATCCTGTGCCCGCATCCGCCCCCGATTCGTCATATCACCCGCAACATCCAACCAAATGGATCCCGCATCAATACGCCCATTTACACCCGTATTAATCGACGCCGCTTGACCCGATACCGTCTTTGCATGGATTGTTCCCTGCCCCAAATCCAATACCGTGTCGTGTAATGCCACCGCATTTGCATGAATCATCGCCCCAGATCCGTCCTCACCCAATCGATCCCGTGTTTTTTGACTGAGATACAGCCGAGGCACCATTACCTGAGCACCATCAATCTCAATCAATTCCATCCACAAGACATCCGCATCCAAATTTGCCACAACATCTTCCGACAACGGCTCCCCCAATACCACCCCATCGGATTCTGACAACTGCTCCGCATTGGCGTACCACGTGTTTATTTGGTCCACCTGCGTTCGAATATCGTCGTATATCAATCGCCGAATTTGCATCTCATCCAACATCCGCTCAACGTATTTTTGCTCCGTATACTCCGAACCCAACCGAAACGCCCCCGGATACGCTTCTTTAATTCGCTCGTAAAAATAATCCGATGAAATTAAATCGGCTTCCGTCTCAAACCCATTTGAATGCAAAAAATAATCCGGATTTCTGTCCGCTAATGAAACCCCATCCGCTCGTCTGCGATTAAATGACAGATCATTTGCCTCCTGAATCCCGGCGGTTAAATCCGGAACGCCCACCATAATGTGATGACCGCTCTCATCCGATATCACGGACACCAGTTCCGATCCAGTTGATCCCAATTCCGCAATATCCCCACTGTCTATCGGTTGATACATACTATCCGATTGCATACTCCCTACCAAATCAGCAATGTCTGTGCTGCTCCCATCGACGACGCCAGTATCCTCTGGGGCTTCCGCCATTTGCGATACGTGACCGTGCGATATGCTGACATCTACCGTTTGATAGCTGCCCTTCATCTCAAACGTTTCACCTACCGATAATTGAGAACGATAGGCTACACTTGATGAGACATCGCCATCACGATATTCAATGTAGTTTTGATAATGAGGGGGTGGTCTTTCTACAGAAGGCTCAGGATTACAAGACAAAGCCATACAAGTCATTATAGAACCATGATATTCAGGTTCAACATAGTATTCTCGGTAGACCGTATTTACCAAAATATTGGTTGCTGTATGCGTATGTGATGAATCGGGAGTGATACTACCGGAAACAACCATCGAACTGGCATCATCATGCAATTCATTGGTATCGATAGTTAAATCGCCTTGCACTTGAATGAAACCCGCTTGATGATCCGCGACCTCTTGTGTATACCACAGCCATGCTATTGGGCCCGGATCATCAAAATCATCTCTCGTCCAATACGGCCCACTTTCAACCCCAAACCTATCAAAATCAGGCGGCGGATCCTCACGCTCATCAGTATAGTTTGTTATTATGTTATACGTCCCCTTATTATGAATCGAATCCGCGCGCAGTGTTAAATTCCCCATTGTTTCAATAACCCCAACGTCATTCAACAACGACTGCATACGACCATCCCCATTCCCCAACACCATATCTCCTTGCGACATCAACGACCCCCTATTCACCACTGTTCCCGATATCACAGCCATCATGCCCTGATCCGCATACACATCCCCTGAATTCACAATATTATTGGCGGCTATGGTCACATTCCCGTTCGCTTTGATCCAATTCGAATTGTCAATATCCCCATCCGTTATCCACCAACTATCCCCATTCGACTTGACAACCCCCGCATTCCGAATATTTCCACTACTCACCACAGCAACCGATCCCATCGCATACACATTGCCATTATTGTGAACACCATCGGCTCCATATAAATCAATGCTCCCCAAGGATTCAATCACCCCATCATTCACAACCTGATCCACCGCATTCATCGAAACCCCTGATGTACCCATCGCCCAAATATCCTCTAAAATATGAATCCCCTCTCGCGAATCCAATCGCAAGACACCGCCTGCCGTCAAGGCATCTTGTAACACAATGGATTGCGCATCAATATTTAAATCCCCATCCGCCGACACCACGCCCGTGTGTTGATACGCGTCCCCAATTGTCAGACCAATACTGCCTTTCGATAAAATTGATCCCCCGGTATTATCATAATTGAACGCGTCAATCGCAATATCCCCATCATACGACACCAGGGTGCCGTTTGTATTATCGAGCACACCCGCCATCTCAATCGATAACACACCACCATTCGTCAGCAACTCACCCCCACGATTCACCACACTCCCCAATGCCATGCCCCCATTAGCGTACATCAATCCATCCGTATTATCCACATCCGATGATCGCGCATCAATGATGCCGTTTGACTCCAATCGCCCCCCTTCATTCATCACATGAGCCGCATACAATTCAATCCCATCCCCATAGTCCACAACCTGACCACCCGCATTCATTAGCGTATCACCCCACACCTGAATACCTCCCCCAACCAACAACCCATCGGTATTGTCCACATAGGCGGCATCAATCTGCAACACGCCATCCGCCTGTAGACCACGCGAAAAATCGTCCAAATCCGCTCCACGTGTTCCCACATTCACCAATTGATTCGCGCTAACGGCAACATCACCCACACCCCATACCAGTCCATTCACCGTTACCGTGTCCGCTACCACCATAGTCAGATCACCCGCCATTAGCCACGATGGTGCTGTAAACCACGCATCATCCGCATAAATTCCCATCAAACCGTCCACCCCCACAACACCCTCATTCACCACAACCGATGCCGTAATCACCGAATCGCCACCTGTTAACCACGATCCCGTATTGGTCCATTCATCGGCATCCACCCATATCGATCCATCATTATTCATAACGCCCGTATTGGTTACAATTAAACCCGCTTCCCCAAATGCCCCCACTGTCAGATCCCCATTCCCCTCAAACTGTCCACCGAACATCACCGTGGTTGCCTGGATACGGCCATCACCGCCCACTTGAACCCGTCCCCGCTGATTCAATTCATCTGTAACCACCGTATTCCAATTTCCATCCGCATACACCCATCCGTCATTGACCCACACCGATGCGGTTACAGCCATATCACCATTCAGAGCCACCACCTGTCCCAATTCATCGTTCCACCACACATTGCTGCTCACCTGCACGTCATTACCCACAATTGTACCCTGATTGACCCACTCATCCCCCACCATATCCACACGTCCGCCTGCCATATAGCCTCTATTAACCATGGTATCCGCATCAACCATCAGATCATCGTTTGCCGATGCCCAGCCATTTACCGACACCACCGATCCCGCCATCGTAATACGACCTTCCGATGCCAACAATCCATCCACATTCACATAATCCCCTTCAATGCCGATGGCGTCATTGGTTAAAATATCCCCCCATTGATCCACATCCGTTCCCGATACATGCGCCGATTCCGCCACAATCGTCCCCCCAACCCATGCACTATCCCCCACAACACGCACCTCATTATTGGCCGTAATCGCTGCCTCTGTTGTCACCAAGGTTACCGCATTCAATGTGACCCCTCCGGTTGCCAGTATATCAACATCGGCGTTCAGGTCGATGTGATCCCCTTCAAAAGACCAATCGCCCCCCACCCAGTCACTGTCATCCACGTTAATATCCTCGGCCAAAATAGTCCCGGTTGCCGCTTTGATAGACGCCGACATGGCCTCAAACGCCGCCGCATCAAATGTTAACGTCTCTAACGCGTGCATATCACTGGCGACTACCTGCACATTACCCGATGCCTCAACCGCTATGTGACCATCGGCTCCAATGATACCTCCTTCCAAAACCACATCCGAGCCATGGATTTGAATATCACCCGCTGAATCCGCATTGACGAATTCAACACGACCCGCCGCATCAATTCGAATGTCTGACGCCGTACTAATAACCTGACCGGTTGACCGTACCCCTGCCCCCTCTTCTGTTGCAATAACCATCACGCGTGCACCCTGCAAATCACCCGTCATATCAATCGCCACACGATCGCTACGCTCACCATCCATTATCGTGTAATCCCCCGTTAATGGATCCACCTGCAGCGATCCGCCCACCAATCGCAGATCCCCGCCACTAATCAATTCCCCATGGATCGCCATGGCTTTCGCGATTACATCCACCTGCGACGCCGTCGATCCGTTTAATCCACGCCCACCAATTGTTATCTCTCCTCGCGATACATCATAATACAATCGGTCATTTACATACCCAGGCGTCCCCGTACTTAATCGAACCTGATTCGTGTTGATAAATCCGTAGCCATTAATGTAGAGTCCATTCGGATTACTCAACATAAAATTGGCCCGTTGACCAAAAATTTCTTGAAACCCTTCTAAACGAGATAGGTTTTTACCCGTTATGTCAAATAGAATATGACGGGCCGCTTCATCACCAAAATTGGTATTCCCCATAATGTAGCCCCCCAAAACCGATTCGCCATACGTAATGCTGTTGTTAATAATAAGGCCTGCCTCACCCACGTTGTAATCCAAAAATCGGTTTTGCGACAACCCATCCTGCGGGGCATTAATCCCAATGATTGGTACATTATTCACCGTTTCATCAACGTATACCGACGTCTCGCTCGGATCCACAACCACCTGACCGTACACCATCCGTATCTGCCCAAATGGTTGACACACAATCGCAAGGACCACCAATCTCACCACCCATTCACGTAACCGATTTGAAAATTGAACAGGTATCATAATATAACGTAGGTATGATATCGAAGATTGGACCATGCGTCAACAAAATGCAAAAAGATTACCGAATAAATTTTGGCCAATCTTAAAATAACTATATGCTTGAGCTATTTATAATTTTATTTACCTGAATCGTTCGGTTTTTTAATTTCATAAGCGCCATAAACACGTCATTATTGTTGGGATTAATCCGCAATGCCTCGGACCATGCTTGTTCCGCCAATTCCCACTGCCCCAATTTGTAAAAGCTATTGCCCAATCGCACGTATGCCAGCTCATAATTGGGGTATTTTTTAGCCACTTGTCGATAATAATTGGCTGCCGATGTATAGTCCTCACCCTGAAAAGCCAGCAACGCTTTTTCCATTAGCAAAAAAGACGCGTCATCCACTGGTAAAGGCTTCTGTGGGGCTTTTTTAACTTTCGGAATAAACAGATTTGTAACGGTTAACCCCACAACAAAACTGGGATTGTATCCGGACATGGTTTGATTCGACGATATGTTAATCGCCATAACCCCCGATACGGTGTCTAAGATATCGTAATCCACCCCCATATACCATTGGGCCATTGCACCATCGTATTCCACATACAAACGCTGCTCTTGGCCCGCAATACCCACAGCCCCGCCATGCGTCACATCCGAATTGTCGTTCATATACAACCCCCAAACCCCAAAAAAGGGTAGTCCATCCCATTCAAAAAAATGCGTTAAGGCGTAATCAACGCGATACGGGGATGTTTGCGCCTTAATCAGACTCGGAAAACCAATGGCATACGCCCCCACCTGCATGGACCATCGCAATTTGTAAAGCGGCACCGCCTCGGTAATAAACCAGCCAAATTGATAATAGGTAAACGCCGTTTCCAACGACCCTATTTGAATAAATTGCGGTACAATACTAAAAAAAATATCGTTAAATCGAAAGCGCGCATTAATAGAAATAATGCCGGGTTTTCCTACCGATCGATCAAATGAATACCCCGAATAACGAGGGGTTAATTCGAAGGATGATGGCTCAATGGTTGTATAGGGTAATCGGGCAAACGGCATGACGACAACCGTCATCACCAACCATATCAGAGGAATTAGTCGCATGTCTTCGAATCTCCTTTAGGAAAAAATACCCATATCGTGTGGGATTTTGAATCCGATACCGGAACCTGAATAGCCATGGGATACCATTGATCAAACGTAGGATGAACCCAAATACGGCTTACAGCAATGACCTCACAGGGGGTGGTATACTCTGATTGAAAGGCATCCTGGATCATGACATCGCTCAAAAAATTCGCCAAAAGCGCGGTGTCATTGGGTAATCCCCCTGTAATACGCTGAACCAAGCCACCCAATACATCGGATGAAACCCCCACAAATCCCCGATAATTGCCGTAATGAAATTGATACAAACGACCCAGTGTACTCATTACATCGTTCACCGTCATGGATGGTGATGTCATGGAACAATCTTCGGCATACATCGGCTGATGAATCCCATATTCAACGCGCCATATAGTCCGTAATCGATCCATAAATTGCGTGAGTGTTACATACCAGGTGTGATGCATTACAGGGCCTCCAATCGAATATCCACCCGCCGATTCACCGTATCATCCACATCCGAATGCGGATGGGTATCGCCGTGTGCAATAATCGATACCCACGATTTGGGGATACTTGCCATTTCAAAAAAGTGCGCGACAGACGCCGCACGTAACGCCGACAAATGCCAATTGCTTTCAATCACAGGACGCGATATGGGATGCTTATCGGAATGCCCCGATATAATCACCTTCGCAGGGTTCTGCTGAAGCACCGGGACCAAATCCGTCAATGCACGCCGCGATGATTCGGTTAAATGAGGGGATCCGACATCAAACAACACCGCTTGCTGAATCGATTCAATCAACGCATCCAATTGTTCAATTGTGCCAATATCGCCCACAGGATTGAAGGCTGCCGCATCAAGATTATGATGGGTGGTGGATGTATCCACTTGCAATGTGGTCATCGTGGTTAAATAGATAAAAAACACCAATAACAACGCCAAGACATCGGTAAACGACGAAAAGAATTGCGAATCGTTTCGTGGAAACGTCATGCCACCACCGTCGGTCGATTGTGTACCGTTGCCAGCATTTTTTCTTGAATTAATAGCGGCGATACACCCGCCATCATCTCACGAATCCCCATGGTTATCATATCATTGTGACGCTCTTCGTGCTGATCCAACACATACAGCCGTCCCGCAATAGGGGAAAATACCCCATTTGCTAACAAAATGCCATAAAATGTAGTGATTAATGCCAAGGCCATGCCCTGCCCCAATTCGCTGGGCGAATCCAAGGCCGCTAGCAATTGAATCAGGCCAATCACGGTTCCCAATAAGCCAAAACTGGGGGCGTACTTGCCCATTTGCTCAAAAAAGAAAATCGCCAATTCATGCCGTTTTTTAATGGACCGTGTTGTTTGCTGGCACAAATCAGTCACCTGAGCCACAGTAGCGCCATCCACTACCGCATTCAATGCTTTCGATAAAAATGGGGACTTTACCGTTTCAAGAATGGCGGTTAAACCCACGACCCCATCCCGTTGATACGTCACCGCAATGGTGTGAAAGGCATGAATATCCGCCAAAAATTGCACCCGCTTGGGACGAAATGCCGCCCATATCCAGCCAAAAAATTTAAGGCAATCCCGTGTTGGAAACTGCAAAATAGTGGCTGCAAATGTCCCCACAACCACCAGCAAAAATGAATTGAATTGCCACAATTGGTTCACCAACTGCTGAGGATTGTCCATAACCATCACAATACCCGCCAACAATCCCATGGATAGTAAAATACTCAGCATGATTTGATCTCCGGATTGATGCGATAATCGTCTTGTAAGCGCCGGATAACCCCAATCATTGCATTTCGCAAATCGCGCTCATTGCACTCGGTTATGCGATACCCATTCATGGCATCACGAATTAAAGCCCGCTGCCGATTGGGCAATATTGCTAACCATTGGGATTGCTCATGGGGATCCAGGAACAACAAATAGGGGGCCAAATGCTTCGCGTGATGGCATTCATGTAAAATCAACACCTGTTCATCGGTTGTAAATAATCCCAAATCACGCCGCGGATCCAAATAATGCGGATGAGCACCATCCGTCAGTGATCGCAATGTTTCTACCAACCGAATTTTACGCCGCAATGATTTTTGAGGGGGACCAGCCGATTGTTGCGCCGCACTATACGCACAAAATCGGTTGACCATCGCATCACTAAAGGGCTGTGGGTTGAGTCGGGTCAACGCATCGCTGACCGATTGTTTGATGGATTCGGGCAATTGCCGATCCAGGACACGGATCACCTCATTTGGCAACACCATATAGTAATACGCCAATATATCCACCGGCTCCTTGCAAATAGCCGCCACAATGGCCTCGACATCCAGGGATTCATTCTCATTTTTTTGAACCGGAATACGAGCAATCTGGCGATCAATCCCCTGAATAACCGTATCCGCCACAGGATCACTACGGTGATCAGCATAATAGTCCAACACCGATTGGGGTAATCGCTTGCAAACCGATTCAAAAATGGCCGGATGCGATTGTTTTAAAAACGACCAAAATATACCATGGGACGCAGTCATTGGTTCCGTGCCCCCTGTGTAAAAAAGGTCACCAATTGATCCTCCGACGCTGTAACCGGCAGTGTGGATGAATTCATTACTGACGATGATTGTTTGGACGCTGATTCGGCCGATTGGGGGCCAATGGATCGATTAAATACGCGTTTGCGCCTCAGATAATAGACCCCCGCCCCCACTATCAATAAAATACACACACCTACCATAATCATAACAAAATTGGCACGCAACCACTCAAAAAGAGGCACCCAAGTATCCATCCAATACGGCAATCCGCGCGGCACCAATCGCGGATGAATCAAAACAGTCATTGTCATTTGCCCCAATGGATTAACCAAGGTGTTAAGCTCCGATTCAATCACTTGTTTAAATGTGGGGGTAATCATTGGTTTGGGCACAAACAGTACAATCGTCATGTAATTCAATGTCACTATGCCTTCAGAATGTGCCACCTCTTTGTTATAAAACACATCCTCTACCTGACGCTGTTCGCGTTGCTCATCGGTCTCCTGTAAGGGTGAATCCGGGACATTTTGTACGGCGGGGGCCATCAAATCCGACATCCCCGGCAAATCATTCAACGGCGTTTGGGATACACGATCACGCCTCACCCCCGGTTTTTCCCGTTTTGTTGATGCAATGGTCATGGATTTGGCCTGTATTTTTTGAGGAATCAATCGCTCTACCGTTGTGGCATTTTGTGTTGGCGTTGTACCCGTATACACCATCACCTGGACACCATGGACACCCAATCGTTTGCTCAGGTACTGTTCCAACTGGTACGTGTAGGACTGATTGATTTTGGATAATGGATTAATGGCATATTTACCCACAAAGAGCGCTGTCCCCAAAATAATACCCAGCCCAATGATCCAGCGCACTACAACGCGCCCTTGTATAAGAAAGACGTTTTTTTATTGTTAAAAAAATATATAATCACATGTTTTGCCATAATAACTTATTGGACCTTATTTGCTAACACTATGCTAAACATTATATATCAACGCTTTCAATAGTCACCAAATTATCTTATAATCCGTAAGATGTCTTGGCAACACATTTTGCTTTTAATTCTGTTACTAGTGCCACTGCATGCAAACCCTCTGGATGATTTTCGAACCAGTACGCGTCGCCAAGAGTTGATAAATGAGGCGGAAGCTGAACGGGCTAAACCCACCGAACAGTTGCCCAAGGCGTTACTCCCTTCTGCAACATCGCCTCCTCAACCATCCAGCACAACCACTTATATATCCCGGATTGATATCCGCAACAACACACTATTACCATCCGCTGAGTTATATTACATTCGGAAACCATTCGAAAATCAATTGCTAAGCGCGTCCGATATCTTTAGATTTATTCAAACCTTGCAAAATGCCTATACGGTTCGCGGTTACACAACAACCCGTGTATCGTTACTCCCATCCGATGACCCCCGCATTCTGATTGTATCCATTGTTGAAGGCCGCATTGGTCGGTTGTACACCCCTCAAAACACCTGGTTTGATCGCGTCCGATTGTGGCAATTATTCCCAATAAATGCCAACGATATCGCCAATGATTACACCCTGCGTATTGGTCTCAGTCATGTCAATCGATTATCCACACCGCGGATTACCACGCAACTAGAGCCTGGCATTACCGTTGGGGAAACCAACATTTTAACCACATTTACGCCAACCCAAAAACCGTGGACACTGTATGCCAGCTTTAATAATGTGAGTAGTCACCAATTGACCCCGTCGTATTTGCAATTATCGGGGAGTCATTTGCTGCATGTGTTTGATGCATGGAAATTATCGTACTCACACACCATCAATCCCATGCAAAATGCGAATTCCATCACACTCACCACATCCATTCCATTAAAGCGGCATTTACTATCCGCAACCGTTACGCAGTTAACCAATAATCACTACACCAAACTCTATTCCGACACGGCTCAGGTACTGCATGGCACGAATCAAAAAATGACACTAAATAGCACGTATACCCTACACACAACCGGAACCATGCGGGCGACATTAATACCCTCTATTGGCATTAAAACCAATAAAAGTTCTCAAGATGGGGTCCCTTTATATGGCCAATACTTTCGCCAAACCGTTGCGGGAATGAGTGGCACCCTCGCCTTTTTTTCGCCATTATCACTCACCGCATCCATTGGATTTGATAAAAGTGTGCCCTGGTTTAACGCAACCGTTGATGATCCCGCTAGCGATCAAACAGCCGAGCATTATCAATTTGAAAAATGGTCGGCCACGCTGCGGATTGCCAAACAATACCATTGGCCGCTTTTAAAAACGATTGCCTCATCCGCCAGTATTCATTCCCAAATTATGAATACCATTACCCAAACATCCGAGCACGCCATTTTAGGGGGCTGGTACAGCGTCAAAGGCTTTAACAGCACCCCCAAATTTGGGGAATGCCATGTGGTTTTCACCAGTGAACACATGATTCCACTTAGCCAGTACCCGGTACCATGGCTCAAACGACGTAATATCCAGCTCAGCTTCTTTGGCGACGGGGGCATTGTGTTCCGACCCCATGGCCAAAAAATACCCACAACCCAATCCGATCAAGCCTATGCCATTGGCGGCGGTTTGGGGATTGGATTCCCTTTATTTGGCGGTCAATACGATTTTAAAGTCGCCCATGGTATCGCGGCATCATTTGCTATTCCAGGCATCGAATCCAGCTGGTCCTGGACCATATCATTTTAAGGTCACGCGTCCTCGTGCTATGATACCCATCAGAATGAAAGCAATAATTACATGGACGCTGAGTTGCTTGGCACTCATTACCATCATCGTCTGCGTCGGCGGCATTACCCGCTTAACCGATTCCGGACTATCCATGGTAGACTGGCGGCCCCTTATGGGAACCATCCCCCCACTAAACGCCGCAGATTGGGCCAAAACCTTCGCAATGTATCAAGAAAGCCCCCAATTTCAGCACATTAACCGCCATATGACGCTTTCTGAATTTAAATACATCTTTTTTTGGGAATACCTTCACCGCGTTCTCGGCCGATTGATTGGCCTATGGGTCACCCTACCCTTTCTGTATTTTTTAATTAAAAAAAAGCTAAGTTCCGCATTTATAAAAAATTGGTTGGTGGTTATTGCCCTGGTCGGTTGCCAAGGACTCATGGGATGGTACATGGTGCAAAGTGGTCTGGTGGATAACCCGTACGTTAGTCACTTTCGATTGGCGGCGCATTTGGGGCTGGCTTTTTTTATATTTTACTGGATTTTACGCCAATCCCTATCCCTATATGGCGCACCACGCGTTCACAAACCCGCCCTATCGGTATTGGTGTGTGGGGGATTGTTGGTGACACAGATTATTTGGGGGGCGTTCACCGCCGGTCTTGATGCCGGATATTATTACAATACCTACCCAAAAATGGGGGCCGAATGGCTACCCGAGGCCGCCTTTTTATATGGTGATGGCTGGTTGGCAAATGCGTTACACAGCCCCATCCTGATTCAGTGGATTCATCGCTGGCTGGGAATTGGGGTGCTGGTTAGCATGATTGCGGTGTGGCGACACTGTCAGGCATCATCCAGTATCGGGTTGCGTCGTATGGGGCACCTATTTGTAAGCCTTGGTATCGTGCAAATTGGGTTGGGGATTGCCACGATACTGACCATTGTATGGTTACCACTCGCTCTATTGCACCAATTGGGCGCCCTAGCCTTAGTCGCCACCCTAACCATTATTCATCACCAAATGACCCGCTAGCCCCCCTCTCTCTATTACAGATTGTACAGCGCGCAAACATCGGCCATGGTATCGCACTGAAACGAAAACCCATGGTTTTTTAATAAATCGGCGCTCACACGCTGGGATTGCAGCAGAAGCTCTTCCCCCATCTCCCCCATAACCGATTTCACCACCAGCTCCGGCAGGGGCAAAAACGCCGGGCGACCCACCGCTTTCGCCCATTCCTGAACCCACGATAACTGCGTCTGCGGATACGGCCCCACAATATTAATAGGCCCTACAATTGGGGTATTTGCCAAACAAAAATACAAGGCGCGAATGGCATCGTCTAAGGCAACCCAGCTAATGTAGTGCCGACCCGAACCCACCCGCCCCAAAACACCCATTTGCATTAATGGATTCAATCGCTTTAACATGCCTCCCGAGGGATGAAGAATAATCCCAAATCGCGCATGAACCACCCGAACCGTATCACGAATCGGATCACATACCCGCTCCCAATCCGACACCACTTTCGCCAAAAACCGGTCGCCCGGCGGGCTGGTTTCCACCATCATTCCCACCGAATTGGGGTATATACCAATTCCCGAAGCCGCAATAAACGTCCGCACATTATGGGACCGATTGGCCAGTTGATTCACCAATGCCTGGGTGGATCGAACCCGCGACCGGTAAATGGTATTCTTTTTGATTGTATCCCATCGAATGGGTGACGCAATCGGCTCTCCGGCCAAATGAATAATCGCTGTTACATCACTAAAATCATCCAAAATACCCACTTCCGGATCCCAACACAGCTCATAGGACCAATCCGGACGGGATTTGCGTACCAACAGTTTAACGGTATGCCCCGCAGCTCGCAACAGCGGTACCAGGGCACGCCCCACCATACCCGAAGCCCCCGAAACAGCAATGACCTGGTGCGCTAATGGCGATTCTTGAATCAACGCCAAATCACCGTAGGTAATGGCATGGCGATACGCCAATAAGGCCTCGATATCACGCTTGACCGACCAACCCGCCACCCACTTTGACAACGCATGGCCCGGTAATTTATAGTGAACCGTATCGACTAACTTGGTTCGATTCTCCGATAACGCAATAAAATCATGCCGATGGCGCCATTTTGAAAACGGCCCTTTTATTTGGACATCCGTAAACGATTCACCCGGGACCACATCCCGATGCTCCGCCACCCACCGAAAAGGCACTCCCCATCGCGTAACCTGAAACACCACCCGCCGGTCGTCAAAGCCACCACTGCTGTCCACTATGTGAACATTTTCCCAAGGGGGACACAGTCGTTCAAAAGCTCCCTCAGACGCATGCCAAGCATACACCCGCGATGCTGGGGCCAGAATTGTGGATACTTTTTTAATTGCCATTTATTTTATGGTACCACATGCTCACTTATACTGTTGCATTTTTTAACAATTGCATTGGCATATATCTGTTAGAGAGAAGGGTATCAAAATCAAAAGGAGGAACAAATGATTTTAAATTACTTAACACCATACCAAAAACGAAAGGAGCAGCTAATTAACAATTTTTTTGATGACGTATTCACAATTGGTTTAGCGGATAATCGCAGCAACAACGCGTCCGCCATTGATGAAACCGATGATGCATACACCATACGTGTTGATGTGCCCGGATTCAAAAAAAGCGAGATCTCAGTGGAATACGATAACACTATTCTGAGTATCCATGCCAAATCCGATACCAACGGTCGCCACGAATTGCGATTCACCTACACCGTAAAAAGTGTGGATATTAAAAAATCATCCGCAAACTTGGATCACGGTGTCCTAACACTAACCCTGGCCAAAGCCAGTGACTCCAAAAAACAGTTTTTGCCCCTATCGTAATCCTCACCCAATCCACACGGCACATTTTATGGGCCGAAAACCCCCTCGGGGCCGCCGCAGCGGCCCCCTCTCCTCTACCAACGACACCCCTTTATTTATGCCGTTGATCCTATCCCCCAAACCCGCACGGATTACGCATTCTATTTAGATAAAATCAAATGCTGTGTCCTCAAATAATTCCGATCGCAAGTTTAAATCGCAGCGAATCACATCTTGATCAATATAAATAGTGTACATGGGGGACCTCCTAAGTCATTTAATATACACCTGTTATGCCCGCCTGCTGGTGGCTCAAAACATCGAAAAAAATTAATATCTCAAAATATGCTACACTAATGGCATGTTATTTAATGCTCATGAATTTATCGACTTTATGCGCCACCACGGCATTGTTCAGCACCATGAAATCCCTATTACCCTGAAGTCGGGGGAAACCTCGCATTTGTACGTGAATTGGCGAAAAGCCGCTCACGATGCGTTTTTGATGAATGCCGTTGTGGGGTATGTATTGAACTTTGCCACGGATCAGGGGATTCAACCCGACACATTTTATGGCGTGCCCGAGGGAGCAACCATCCTCGGAGTGCTCACCCAATTTCACTATGCCAAAAACCAAGGGTTCACAACAGGGTCGCATGCCTTAGCTATGGGGCGACGTCAGCCCAAATCGCATGGAGATCCCACGGACCGACACTTTATTGGTGTGCCCCGAGGAAGGGTATGTGTCCTCGAGGATGTGACCACCACAGGCGGATCGCTGATTGATTGCATTCGCCAACTGAACCATAATGGCATTAACGTTACAGCGGCCATTAGCTTAACCAATCGCAACCCCGATGACAAGGGCCCTCGTTCCGTACACGGTCAACTCGCCGCTCTACAGGTACCCTACTATAGCCTTAGTGATGCATCAGCGCTCTAACGCATCGCCAAATACGCGTCCCGAACCCGATCCCCAATCGCCGTAGTGGAATAGCCCATTTTACCGGCAATCATGGATGTCATTTGTTGAATCACCTGGACTTTTGCGGCCTCTAGCCGCCGTGCCGCATCATGGTATCCCAAATGATCCAGCATTAAATGCGCCGCCCCAATCGCCGCCATGGGATTGATGCAATTTTGTCCCGTAAAATTGGGGGCCGTTCCCCCAATGGGTTCAAACATAGACACGCCCTGAGGGTTAATATTGGCCCCAGCTGCAACCCCCATGCCCCCTTGTGTAACCGCAGCCAAATCGGTAATAATATCGCCAAACATATTGGAGGTCACAATCACATCAAAAACCTGGGGGCGCTCAATCATGTGCACACAGACCGCATCCACATGGGTATACCCCGTTTTAATGGTTGGGTACTCCGCCGCAATCGCGTAGAATAGCCGCTCCCATAAATCAAACACATAGGTAAGGACGTTGGTTTTCCCACAGAGGGTGACGCAACCGCGATACCCGGCCGCCCGATCCGCATCTGAAAGCCCACGCCAGGGACTATCCACATGGCGTTTTTGAGCCGTCTCAAAGGCAAATCGCACACAGCGCGCAACCTGATCGTGGGTATAGATCATGGATTGTGTGGCAACCTCCACCGCGGTACCTTTGTTCTCAATAGAGCCCACCCCCGTGTACAGACCTCCGGTATTTTCGCGAATAACAACATAGTCAATATCGTCTGGCGTGACCCCACGAATGGGCGATACAACATTGGGATATAACCGAACGGGACGGTAGTTGATGTATTGATCCCACTGAAATCGCAATCGCAACAAAATCTCCCGCTCTAAAATACCCGGGGTAACATCCGGATGACCAATGGCCCCCAAGTAAATGGCATCACAGCCATTAATTGCCGCAACATCCGCATCGGTTAACAGCTCGCCTGTTTTTAAATAACGCTCCCCATTAATGGGCATCGGAATAAACGTGCAGGCAATATCCCCCACCGTGTTCATTGCCGATAATACCTTTATCCCCTCCGCAATGACCTCGGGACCGGTTCCATCGCCACCAATAACCGCAATTTTATGCATTCACAAACTCCTTTCTCATTACGATACCATATAATCCCCGATATAAGCCATGGCTATGAACCCAACCATCGTTTAAACCATTTGGCCACACCCGACCCCCCCGCATCCGAGGGATTGACCCGCTGATTCACCGCATACAGCTGCCGAATCGCATCAATGGCCGGAACACTTAAGGGGATGCCTTTGTGATTCACCAAATAAAACCACGTATTGGTTAGTTGATGCACAAATTCGTCGGTGGCAATGGTGTGATATAAATCGGCAATAATGGTCTCCCACTGACTGCGAATACTAGCGTGTACCGATGACTTGGGCACCGCCACCAATTCGCCATGCGCCGCAAACGACAGATGCGCCCCCAAAAAACCCGGTACATCCTGACTCTTAAACGCCTTTTGACGCATGCTTTTTAATTGCTCCGGATCGGGAATGCTGATCGCATCAATTGCACGATAGGCCTGATACCGTTCCGAAATATCCGAAACAAATCCCTCGTTTTTTGATAGTAACGGATTGTCTGGCGGCGTGGCCGGAATCAGTGGATGTATCACATCAATGGTGGACACATCAATGCCCGCTGCCCGACACAAATCGTGTTCAATTGAGGGGGATTTCGGATCAATCCCACCCATCAGCGATTCCCAATACAGGGTAACCGCATCGCAAAATTCATCACTAAAGTTTCGGCGGTATTTGGCCAAAATGGTTGACCACATCTCGCGCAAGGTGTCAGTAGATGCCGCTGTGGGAATGCGCAATAAAAACCCCTGCATCAAACAAACAATATACAATCGCACAAAGCCCGAGGCATCATTTCGATCGATTTCTACCCCTAGTTTGGCCAGTGTCATGAAGCGGTACGCTTCAGTATCGCATCGTAGGCACGATTGATGTCTTGCATCTTAGACTCCGCCTCTTTGCGAAACGACTCCCCCAAATGCTGCACCTTATCGGGATGGTACTTTTTGGTTAAATCCCGATATGCCCGCTTAATCTCGCTTGCTGAAGCCGATGGTTTTACACCCAAAATAGCGTAATCCGCATCGGCACTATGCCCAGAACTGGAACGCGCATATTGCGCCTCAAACGCCATCTTAATGCGTTGATGATCCATTGCCGATACCCGCAATAGCACCGCCAATTGATCAATACAAGCCGCCTCTTTGGCATGCATGACCCCATCGGAATACGCCACATTATAAACCATATTCAACAACATTAAATGCGATTCGTAACCAAACTGCGTCACGCATTCGTTGGCCAAGTCCGCTAGGGTATCCGTAGCCGTTCGCGCCGACTCAATCGTATCGTTTAACCATTGAATCTTCCCCCCCGAAAATCCCATGTGCTGAATAAAAAATTGCCGAATAACCTGCACTTCCTGCGAATCAATTCGGCCGTCCGCCCGAGCAACAATCATCATAATATGCACCATCAGCTCCACAAATCGTTTGAAATCGGGCGATTCCTGGTTTAAGGACATATTAATAAATCGATTGCGACCCGATTGCCGCACAAACCGATATACAAAATACCCGACCATAACTAATGGGAAAAAATTAAAAAGTAGCGCAAAAAATAAGCTGAATAGGGCAAATACCAGCCTAAATCCGCCAAATAAAATAAGTAGCAATAAAACAATGCCCACATAATAACGGCCATTGGTGTAACGCTGATAGTACATACTTATTATTAGAATACTTAAAAATCCCTGAGGAATCCAGGCCTCTTATAGTGAATCTATTTTTGATGATTGTATACCCGTCCAAACATCGATATCATTACTAGTAGAACCATGACAGCCAATACAACGACCCCTACTATTACCAACGCCATCCTAACCATTCGTGGTCAACACGTGATGCTGGATCGGGATTTGGCGCAATTGTATCAGGTAGAAACCAAGGTTCTTAATCAGGCCGTTAAGCGTAATCGCAATCGATTTCCCGAATCCTTTATGTTTCAACTGACCCCCGCGGAATTTAAGCACTTGAAGTCACAATTTGTGACTTCAAGTTGGGGAGGTGTGCGAAAACGGCCCTTTGTTTTTACCGAACACGGATGCTTGCAGGCCAGTAATGTCCTGAAAAGTCCCAGCGCTATCCAAATCAGCCTGTTTATTATTGATGCGTTTGTTACCATGAAAAATCAGAGTATGGTCAATCCCAGCTATGAACTATTAAAAGAACGGGTCAAACGATTGGAAGCGGCGGCCCAGCTTGCCGACGCCCGCGCCCAGACACTGGCCGCCGATATGCGCGTTCTTAAAAAAGATCATGATATGGATATGCGTGTACAAAACATGGAAATCAATGACCTGAATGATAAGGTCACCGATTTATTACGGCAGTTTAATCGGTTTCGTGATGCCTCTATTGTGATTAAAAAAGATGGGTTTATTGGGCGGGGGTGAGGGCGTGTTGACCGACATATTTTGATCATCACGCCCAGGGATGTGTCCCTGCGTTACCTACCAAAAAGGGATAGCGCCCCCTAAAAAAAGTACTGTAAATTCATCGCCGCATACGCCGTATAAAATCGCTTGAATTCCCCATCCGCAGGCCCTATTGGCACAAAAAATCGGGTGGTGACTTGACACCTCGGACCAGCCGCTACGGTTATAACCGGCAACAGCAAAAAACCCCCATCGCTAATCGAATAATAGGTGTTGAGCGCAAGCCCTATATGCGGCAGGATCCGGGGATTGTCCAGTCGCATAAACCCGTAATGCCGCCGAAATTGGGCAAAGCGATACCCATCCGCGGCATCCCCAATAAATCCCGCCCCCCATCCCTGTAGGGCCTTGTTAGCCGCCGCCATGCCTTTTTCAAATACAGCATAGTCCGCATCGGATAACCCCACGGCATTATACAAATATTCCCCAATAATCGTTGTGCCCGATAATGCCGTATACTGAATGCCCCACACCTGCTGTGTGTAAATCGTTTTGGCGGCTGATTGTGTGGGCAGCCAGTCGTATCGGCCCGCCGATGCCGCAACCGGAAACAGCGCCGTTGTACCCTGTTGCGCCAATACTTCCATATACACCAACCACGCATCCCCCAATGGTCGTGCAGCGTCGAATCCCACCATGGCGTGATGATCCCGGTTTAAATACAGCACATCGCCCTCGGTACGCCCCCACTGACCATTCAACCGTAGCGCATAATCCCCATTATCCGTAAACCATATTGCCGATATCGATCGATCCGATTGATCAAAATACTGCGCATATACCCCATCCCTAAATCGATTAAACTCTTTAACAAATCGATTGTCCGGATCAAAAATATTCACAATATTCCACGCGTAGGCCGTGCCCCATCGCGTGTTTTTTTTGCCCACATCCACAAATACCTGCGGGTGAGGTGTAACCGTCATATACGCTTCATCCCAATCCATGTATTGAAGGGATTCGCCATCGCGATTGTCCCAGGTGAATCGCGGCACCGCGTATACCGATACCCCATCACTCACCGCCTCCTCTACGGTCACGTAATACCGCGTTGTGATGTACTGCTCGGCCAAACCCAATTGATTCTGAGGGTTCACCAGGGTATCGGATAGCTGATTCACACGCCCCCATACCGACACCCATGATTGATCCCATTTCAGGGGTAGTTCATGCGCGCACACAGCGGTCACATACAGTATCACCCCGACCAACAGTCCCCGCTTTATCATACGAATCATTCGAGCTGTCGAATACGGGGCAAGAAATCGGGATTGTAATAGTGTGGTGGCAAGGCTTGCAATTGATAGTCTCGGTACTCGATCTGGGTTTGGGTGTCGGTTAAAATAGCGTCCCGAATGGTCATGGTTTGGAGTTTCTCGCCATCACCCACCCGTTGATAGGAGTCGTAAGTGCTGGTTTTTAATAGTTTGCCCGAAGCCGCATAAAATCGCCCTAAAATGGGGCGATACGTGCGGGGATGCACCGCCATGATAATCTGAGCGTAGGCCACCTGCTCATGCTTAGCCGTTAAGGTGAGCATAAGGGCTTTTTGACCATCAATCACCTCAAATCCACGGACCTGTGGGGTGTAATCAATTGCAAAATTAGCGCGGGCCACATCCGCATTACTGACATTACCCAATAACCGCTGTCGCTGCGATAATCGCAATGGCTTACTGATTTTTTTGTGGTAAAACCAAATCGCCTCGTTGACCATGAGCAATAATTTGCCCTGATCCACAGGGGGATAGGTGTATTGCAAAAACGACGATCCCCGATCTTTAATGTGGGCCGTAAACCGCAAGCGGTTGCCCGGCTTTCCATCCGTCCCCCTATCCGTGACGGTAATCGCCATACTAAACGGTTCCTGATACCCCCGATACCCGTCCACCCGCTCCAATATCGCTGCCGCATCGGCATGGGGCGCGATGTCTGTTGTAGCCAAAGGGGCTGCTGCAACGGCCTTGATGGACACCGCCTGCGTCACGGGGGGCGAAAGGGCGGACGAAAGGGCTACCTCGGGGGTCTCATCGCTTCCAATGGGATGATCCGATCCATCGGTATTAACCGCCATCGTGCCACCGGCGATAATCGCCCCCACAATTATCAGTGCAGCGACTCCCTTAGACCATTTTTTAAACATGTCGAATTGCCTCCATAACATCCCATCGCGATGCCTTAATAGCCGGTACAATACTGGATATCACCGAACACCCCATCACCAATCCCATGGTCCACATCACCACATCCATTGTGGGCGTAATTAAAATCATATACCCCGTGGTATGACCGGGTGGGGGTGGCATATATACCCCACCCGCCACGGTCACGCCATACGCACACAATAATCCCATACTTACAGCTAAAACACCCCCAATAGCCCCCAAAATTAGCCCCTCGTTTAAAAACATGACGGCAATATGGGCCCGAGACGTTCCCATGGCCCGTAAAATGCCAATCTCCGTTACCCGTTCCATAACGGCCATCATCATCGTATTCATAATACTCAATACAATCACCACCACAATCACACTTTTTAAGAAGGTGAAAATCGTAGCATATACCGTTTTTACTTGATGATAATAGTCCGCCATATCATACCAGGGCCGCAGATCCACATCATTTAACGCCATTTGCAAGTTGGTGTAGACCACGGGCGTCTGATCGGTATCCGCCAACAATACAATCAATCGCTCAATTTGCGTCATCCCCATTAATTCTTGGGCGTCCACCAAATTCATTCGGATCACCTTGTCATCAAACGCCTTAATCCCGTTGGATATAATCCCCGAAACCGTAAAATCCATGGCGTTTAACCCCCCATAATGCGTGGTTACCAGCAGGGTGACCGTGTCCCCCGGTTTTACCCGCAGATGCTCGGCCAACCCCTTTCCCACCGATACCGTGTACCGATCCTCCGCAAACAAATCGGTGCCCGAAACGATGGTAATGGTCGAGCTAATCGCCGCTTCCCGATCCGGCTCAACACCTTCCCCCAAAAAAAATACGTTGGCCGAACCGTTCGATATAAGACCCACCACGCCCAATCGTTTGGCATACGTGGTTACCTGGGCCTGTTGATCCAACACGCGGGTAATCGCATCAACACGATCCGAGGTCAATAAATACCCACTGGGATCCACCGCCCCATTGGCTATAAACCCTGATTGATATACCTGAATATGACCCAATTCACTGCGAATGGCCATTTCCCGCAATCCCCAAAAACTGTACTCAATGTACCCGCCAACCACAATAATCGCCACCCCGCCCGTAATCATTGCCGCCAAGGTCATCGCCGTCCGACGCTTATTGCGACATACATTCCGAAACGCAAATACAAGCTGCCGCAGAATCATTTCAATCGATCCAATAGTTTTTTGGCCGCCTTAGCGTCGTGATCACTTAACACATAGTCGTGGGCCAACCGACCGTAATGCTTGGCGCCGGCTAAATCCCCGTCCTTCTCTAAAAATAGCGCGTAAGCCAGGTAAAACGATCCCAATTCCTCGGGTGGACGGTTCAAAGAAGGCGCCATCTCCGCCGCCTTACGCAAATCCGCGGCAGCAGCTTGTTTTTTATTCAAAAAACCAGGGAAATTACTGTATGTTCGCCCCCGATACAAATGAAATTCATAGCGTTCCTGAGGGTCATCACTGGCCATAGCCTGCCGTTCCAATCGGTCAAATAGCCGAATCGATTGATTGGCATAGCCGATTTTTTGATGCGGCCAACGCACCTGAGTCGCTTTTACGGCCATTAATGACGCCATGCGACAGCCATACCCCAATTTTGGCGTCTGACGCTGCAATGTCTGGTACGCATTCTCGGCGGTCTCAATTTTGGCCATCGATGTGTTGGGACCAACGGCTTCAATATAGGCATACTGGGCGGTGATTTCAGCCGGAGTCATGGTCTGTGCCACCGGTAGTGCCACAGTTTCGTTTGACGCCGCAGGGGATGACGGCGTTGCGATTGTTGCCCCCGTGGCTGACACAGCCCTCTGTGTGGGCGAGTGGTTCGATGGCGAGGTCGCCATGGTATGAACCGGAAACATGACACTTGCCATAACCCCTCCGATATATACCCCCCGAATCCATTGATGTTTCATTGATTATTTACCTCCTTATCCATGCGGCCATCCCGCATATACACGACCCGTTCAGCCGATTGAATCACCATGGTATCGTGGGATGATACCACGCATGTTGTGCCCTGGTCACGAATCAATTCACGCATTAATTCAATAATGGATGCCCCGGTTTTGGAATCCAAACTGGCTGTGGGTTCATCCGCCACAATAACCGCCGGGGATTTAACCAAAGCGCGGGCAATGGCCACACGTTGACGCTGCCCGCCCGATAACGCATTGGGCCGCTGCTGCGATTGATCGGATAACCCCACTCGATTCAACCAATACATGACCTTTTCTCGCTGGCTTTTGGGGCTTTCACCCGCTAACCATAACGGGTACGCCACATTTTCGTAGGCTGACAGTACTGGAATTAAATTAAAAGACTGAAAAACAAAGCCCACTTTCTGCCGACGAATACGGGTACGAAGCGACTCCGACAACCCCATCATCGGCGTACCATCCAATACATAGTCCCCCGAATCTGGCCGATCAATCCCCCCCATAATATTCAATAAAGTGGTTTTTCCGCTACCCGAAGCCCCTGCAATCACCACAAACTCCCCTCGCTGAACCGTCATTGTTGCCGCATGCAACGCGGGAACAATGGTGTGCCCCAATCGATACGTTTTGGTTATATCCCGACACGCTATTATCATTGTCACATCCTTTCGTTGCATTATAGTGTCACACCCCGTCGTAAAATAAAACTGCAGCATTGCCCGCTAATCGTGGCATAGCTCATTAAAATAACCTGCGGTATATGAGCGATGCCATGAAACCGTCGCAGCCATTCCGCATCTGGATCCATAAGTATAAGCGCATAAATGACGTTGATGAGTGGGGTTGTGGACTCCAATGTGCCCACATAAGGCTGTGAAGAAACCCGTGATACCCCCTCAATAACCGGCACCTCGCACCCCAAACTGGCGTGAACGTGGACATCAATGGCCGATGCCGTCAACGCTATACTTTGTTGCATACAATGCATTTGCTCAGCAAGGCCCATGCTGCCCACCGGAAAGCTGGCCGCAACCATGCTATCCACATACCCCAATGGGGGCCGATTGGCCCGAATGGCGGCCGATTCGCGCTCCAATAAAAGCGTCGCGGCACCATCACACCATGCGATATCCCCGTACTGCGTTTGGGGCAGCAATTGGCAATCCCGATTGGCCAATGCATCGGCGCTGCTTACCAAAATAGCCGGCTCTTGGGCGTGTTGAAGCCATTCAATCGCGTGTTTTACGGCTAAAAATGCATTGCCTGCAATGGTGGTGTTGCATCCCGTAAATCCATTCGCTATCGCAATTTGGCCCGCCATGGCGTTCATAACAATGTGCTGAAAATCCACTGCGGATCCGTAGGCCATGCCATCCGATACAATCGCCTGATAAAACGATTCAAAGGTCTTCATTGGTCCGCGTGCCGTTCCCACAATCAATCCCCAGTCATGCCAGGACTGGGCCGGGAATGCCGTCATCATACGGTCCACCGATTCAATGGCCAATCGTGTCATTAAAGGCGCTTTATTGAATTTACGGAGTCGGGGATTGCGGATCCGAAACCCCTCAAATCGCCTGATACGGGGCAGGGGATCCTCATGCTGGTCATGAATCGCCACCCAATCCCTAAGGTCTTGAATATGCGGGGTTAGTGCTGACCACTGACTGATCACAATCGGTTCCGCTGACGTCACACCCCCATTTGTAGGGGGCCTATTTTTGCATAACACCACCGATACATTGTTGCCACCAAAGGCAAAACTGTTGGACATAATCGTGTCCACCGACTGGATCCGCAGGCTATTGGATACATAATCCAAATCACAGCCCGGCCGACGCGCTTTAAACCCCTGAATCGGCGGAATCCATCCCCGGGCCATGCTATCAATCATGATCACCGATTGCGTCATCCCCGAGGCTCCCAAGGTATGCCCGTACAACGATTTGGTCGAGGTTACCGATAGCCCGTGATACGCATGCTCACCAAAACATCGGGCAATCGCCAATGATTCCGCCGCATCATTGGCTTCGGTACCCGTACCATGGGCGCAAATCACCGACACCTGCTCCGGTGAGATACCCGCCATAGCCAGGGCACCTGCCATGGTTGCCGCGGCCCCTTTACCCGTTTTGTCGGGGGATGTGGCATGATACGCATCACTGTTAAACCCATATCCCCCAATGTAGGCATGAATGCGCCCCTTACGGGCCATGCAATCGGATTCTCGCTCCACAATCATGGCGGCAGCCCCTTCGCCCAATGAAATCCCATAGTCCTGACCAAAAGGCACCCCACCCGTCATATTCAACGCTTGCAAGGCATGAAATCCCGCAAATGTGGCTTTTGATAAGGAATCCACCCCCAACACAATGACCACGTCGGCCTCATCCTGAACAATCATATCCCGTGCATACCCCATGGCATGATTGCTGGCTGCACACGCCGTTACAAACACCATTTTAGGCCCTTTAATGCCCCAATCATCATTTAAAAAATCCGCCGCATAAAAATGCCGCATGACCTGGTCACCATACAAGGCCGCA
>JALQXX010000001.1 GCA_023262965.1 Candidatus Marinamargulisbacteria bacterium | reverse complement strand
GGCCCGCTTGTGGGCGCCGTCCCGCATGCCCCCGCACCCCGCTGATGCTCGTCCGCGGACCTTGGTTGGAGGTGCGGACACCGGTGGCTCGTCGATCGTGAGGTCTATCAGCTCCCGCTGGCCCTCCTGCTGCCGCCGCCTCTTTTCCGCCAGGGGTTCCGTCTTTAAGTAAATCAATTAACGGATTTATACCATATATGTTTGCAACAATAGTTCTGTTTTCATCATTATTGTATGTCAAACCTATTAACTCACGTGCAGCCCCTTCCTTTTCACGGCCATTCGTTATATCTAATATAGAATTTGCAATTTTTTTTATGTTCAATATATAATTATTGTCCGAAGAATTTCGTATCCCCCACTTTTTCAATATATTCGAAGCGGCCTTTTTTCCGTCCCGGGTTCCCTCCCTCACCAACGCGATAAGGGGGGCAATTCCGCCCGCAGCTGCGATTATTTCTTGATTCCCAGCATTCACCGCCAGATTCCTCAAGGCTCCCGCCGCCGCCTCTTTTCCGCCCAGCGTACCCTTCTTTAAAAGATCTATTAGCCATCTAACACCATCCTCCCTAACAATTAATGACACATTATCTAAATCTCTCGCCAAAACGCGTAATGTATCAGCTGCCGCCGCTCTTTCATCATCCCCACCCTGTTTTAACAAACGAATCAATAATGGTATGCCATCATATCGGGAAATCTCTGTTCTATTATCCGAATTGAAAGCCAAATTTCTTAATGCATCTGCCGCTTCCCTTTTTTCGCTATTCTGACCGTCTTCCAACATATGAATTAGTGCCGGTATACTTCCTGTAAGGTTAGCGCGATTGCCTTCATGGCTAGCCAAATTATGCACTGCTCGCACTACAGCACTTCGTTTTCCAAGATTTCCGATTTGCAGGAGACGAACCCATTGTTCAAGACCATTTAATGAATGTATCGTTTGCCTATTACCATCATTTATGCCCAGGCCATCCAACATACCCATAACCATCTCTTTTACAGGATCCGAACCTGTTTCGGCTAAACCGATTAAAGGATTTAATCCATCCAACTCCAAAACCATTGCTTGATTTGCTAAATCTTTTGCCAAAATCTGCAAAATAGTCACCGCCGACTCCTTCCCCAAATCCGTTCCAGTTCCTAATAACCCAATTAATGGTGAAATCCCACCCAATTCAACAATCATTTTGCAATGATCATCACTATCTTTTGCCAAATGCATCATTGCCACAACAGCATCTTCTTTTTGATCATCCGAATCTTGATGTAGCCATTCCATGCATGACTCAATGCTATTTTTATCTAAATGCGCCACGTCATGCAAAGCATTAGCGTCAGGGCTCTCTTTCAAATCATCTGCCTCATCAGGCTTAGGTGATTCAGGTAATGAAACGTTATCTAAAATTGACAATACAACACGATGCATCATTATTTCTTTCAAAACATTATGATTACCAGTAATCGCTAAATCTATCGGCGTTTTTGCATCGGGACCTGCATCACATACCAACGGATCCGCATTATTCGCCACCAACGCACGCACCAATCGAGTCTGCCCCCTTTCAACAGCAAAGTGCAATGGCGTGCACCCATTTCCAGACGAAGCCCTCTCATTAACCGATGCATTTTCTTCAATCAACAATCGCGCCATATGCCATTCTTTATCGTTACACGCCTCTACCAATTTCTCCCCTAAATTGCGTTTCTCATCGTCAGTTCGTATCATATGCTCATAACATTCCGAACGGGCATCTATTTGGGCATCCAATACCGAATCCGATAAACGAATAATATCACCCAGTTTTTTATAATAATCAGCAGATATCCTATCCAACGTATCGTCCCACCTGCTTTCCTCATCTCCACCTCTGCGCAGTCCGTAAAAATCTTTGGTCAAAATATGCAGCATTTTATGCGTGTATCGATTTTCATAGGTGTTATTGGGGGTAAATCTATCATTACGTACATCCATTATCAATCGTGGATCTGAATGACCACCTTGAGGCACAGAACTCAGGTGAGCATATAAAATAGCATCGGGTATAGCCGCTTTTTTTTCACGATTGGCTGGATCGTCACTAAAGTCTCCTGCGCGCAACAGCGCAATAACCCCCGTAGAAGTCGATTGCAATCGCTCCTTTATGAAAACCATTTCTTGATACACGCCCGAGTCAGTCTTATTAACATACCGATTGTTATAGTTTGGCGTGCACACCACCAGCACAAACGTTGTGCTCAGCAACTGCCTTTCAAAATCGGCAACCCTCACTCCCGCCCCCATATTGCGCACATCCAAAATAACCTCTAATCCCAACCGCTTCAAATCCGGTGCCAATACATTCTGCACCCAATTTCGCTCTTCCGATTCCTCCCAGGCATAGCTAATAAAAACGCTGGGGGTAGTATCTCCCCACACATCCTTAAACGCACCTTTCAACGCATCCAACGTCTTTCCCCATAGATCTCGACTATTGATTTTACGCTGCAATTCGCGATGCTTTTCTTTTAAATCACTTGAATTTTTTAGGCGCAAACCATCTAATTTTTCCGATATGGCTTGGATTACTGTGCTGTATTCAGCATTACGAAATTGTGCGTTCGTGACCAATGTGTCATCAATCAATTGCTGACGTGTTTCCTTTCCTTTTTTAATCGCTTTAACACGCTTTTCTATCATACTCGTAACCGCCTCTGACACGGTTCCAGACGTTACCTGTGACACAGAATCACCCACATCATACCCATGATTGTCCGACGAATGAGCACCCTCTAATTGTCTCAAAATCTCTGATTTAATGTCTGAATCCGGCAATGCCTCTGCCACCTCACCGGGGGTTTTTCCGGCATCATTTTGATGACTATACAAATATTTTATTTTATCAATTAATGAAAATAATATATCAGGTGTTTTATCTCTGTTTGCACGTAAAACAGCCAAATGCAACGCATTATTACCATGATCATCTTTAATACCTACCAAATCAACTTGATTTTTTACTAAAATACACAATTCTCTTATAACAACATCTAAATCGCGATGTTGAACTGCATCCAGAAATGATTCTCCATTGACCTGCGATACATTCGAACTGGCTGCCGCCCAACTACCTATCGAGCCACCTCCACTGTTGGATCCTGGCCGACTAACCAAACTCCCGCCACTACGGCCACTGGTTTGGGATGCGGCTCTTGATGGGGACACACCTCTTGATGGAAACGATACATTACTCATAATAAACTCCTTAACAAAATGGTTTCTGCTATAAACGCAGGCTAATTATAATACGCCACAAACGTAAAAAAATAAAGAATACGTACAGTTTAATAACAAGCCATCGTTAAGGCTATAAATATAAAAAATTATAAAAAAAATAAGGCTTTTTAAGCCCCTTCGCGCCCCATTAACGCCACCGCCAAGGCCTGTGTTGCGGCTACCGGCGACACAACCGGCGGGCGATTGTGCTGAACACTGGCAATAAAGGCCTGACATTCCAACACAATGGGCTCGCCAGGCAAAACGGGCAGGGTCACGGATTCTTGGATGGGCATGATCACACCACCCGCCGTTACCGATGCCTCAACCGGCCACAGTGTCACCGTCTGAGTCAAACAATCCACATAGGCGACCCCTTTCGAGCCGATAATCTCCATACACCGTTTTTTAAATGGGACGGCCCAACTCACCACAATGGTCACCGACACATCGGGCTCAAATACCAAGTGAATATGCCCAAAATCTGCTCGATCCCGGGCATGAATGGACTGGGTATGCACCCGCTGGGATACGATTGGCCCTTGAATAATATGCGCGGCAATATCAATATCATGGACGGCCACATCCACCAACACATCCGAATCCGTAATCTGCGGCGGAAACGGCCCGTAGCGCTGACAAATAATGGATTGAATCCTTCCCAACTGGCCAGACCGAATGGCCGTTGTAACGCAATCAATCGCGGGATTGAATCGTTCAATATGACCAACCGTTAACCAAACCCCGCGATCTTGGGCCAAGGCAATCAGGTCATTGGCCTGCGCCACGGTTTGGGTAATGGGCTTTTCAATTAAGGTGTGAATCCCACGCGCCAAACAGCGTTTGGCAACATCATAATGGTACCGTGTTGGTAAGCAAATATTCACCACATCCAGATTCGCCTGTTCCAACATATCATCTACCGTGGTATACGCCACTGTATCCGGCTCGCGGTGACAGGCCGCCAACCGCTCTGAATCCATATCGCAAACCGCTACCAACGTGGCCTCCGGTATTTGCGAATAGGCCCGGGCATGGTGACGCCCCATATTTCCCAATCCAATAACACCTGCGCGTATCATACCCCTATTGTAAGTACCTTTGCATAAATCCACAAATGGATTCTCGAACCGCCGCTGCCGGATACTGCGGTAGCTGGGGTTTAAAACGCGCCCCCTCAACAAATGCCTGAATGCCCGCAATGGTTAAATCCGATTCATCCACCCAATCCGCGTTGCCCACCGATGCCACAAATGCCATTGCATTATGCCGTTGATGGTCATCCGTGGCGTAGGGAAAGGGCACGAGCAAACTGGGTAACCCATTGGACCACAACTCCGCAATAGTCGTCGCCCCCGATCGGCACAATACATGGGTAGCGCGCTTGTAAAGCGCGACCATATCGGTAACATAGGGTAACGGCAGGTAATACGCCTGTGTTTGAGGATCCATCTCAGCCACGGGGGCCATACGATCAAAATGCCGCTGCCCCCACACATGAATCACATGAATGGTCGCGGCCATGAGCACTTGGCGATGGGTGTGAATCAGCGTATTGAGGGCCATCGCCCCCTGAGACCCCCCTATAACCACCAAAACGGGGCCCGTTAACGGGGGTAATGCCTCAACACGGGGATCTGGCGGATAGTCCTGAACAATGGGATTGCCCAAACAGTGAACGGTTGTGGCGGGTAACCGCGATGCCGTTTGAGGAAACATCGTAATCATTGCCGGTACCACGCGCTGGATCCATCGAATCGCCCGACCCGGAATGGTATTGGGCTCAAACGCAATCATGGGATACCCCAACAATCGCCCCAGCCACGCCACAGGCACACAAATGCCGCCCCCCATCAACACAATCAACCGGGGATTGCAGCCCCGCATGATCCGTATCACGCGCCATACCTGACCAATACCCGCATACCACCGCCGAACCGACATCGGTACCACATGAACCGTGTGGCCGTAAGGGGCGATAATGTCACGGGCAGGGTACTCCCGTGGCACCATAAACACGGCCGATTCATTCAGGGCCGCCATAAGCGCAAGGGCCGGGTACAGGTGCCCCCCAGTTGCTCCGGCCGCTACCAAAATCATGGCGTCTCCACACTCACGCGATGAAGCACCCCCAAACAAAATAACGAGGCAATTAACGATGTCCCCCCATAACTAATAAATGTCAGCGGAATCCCGGTTACCGGAAACAACCCAATCACAACGCATATATTGATCATGGCCTGAAACACCAAAAAAAAGGTTAAACTCGCCGCCAAAAATTGGGAAAACGAATACCGTACTTGCTGTCGCGCAATCGAAATCCCCCGAACCCCCATTAATAAAAATGCCAATATCACCAATATTGCCAATACAATACCCCCTTCTTCACACAAAATCGAAAATATAAAATCGGAATAATGCAAGGGTAAATAAAAATACTTTAATCGCGATTCCCCAATACCAAACCCCGAAATCCCCCCCGAACCAATGGCCGTAAAGGATTGAATCACGTGGTAGTTGGCCCCCAAAGGGTCCTTCCATGGATTCATGAACGACTCAATTCGTGTTAATTGATAAGGGTATTTAATAATGGATACCACCACACTCGCAATCGCTATCAGTATGGCACCAACCAATAGCCGAACCGGCATTGTAGAAATCAGCAAAACCACAACCCCAACCATCAATGTTAAAATGGCATTTCCCAAATCGGGTTGCATCATTAAACACGCAATGGGCACCGTCATAACAATCACCACCGGCACCACCCCCATTTGAATCGACTGCAGATGGGCCTGCTTGCTCGATAGCACCTTACTCACCGCTACCGCCCACCAAAATTTGACAATCTCCACGGGTTGAAATTGAATCGTACCCAACCGTAGCCAACGGGTAGCCCCGCCAATCGTGGTCCCAATCCCCGGAATAAACAGCAACAACAATAACCCAATCGCCATTATATAGCCCCAGACACTGTACCGCCGATACAACCGAATCGGAATACTATTGGCAATCATAAATCCCACCAACCCAACCATCAAATAAATGGTATGTCGCTTTATAAAATAATACGCATCATTATAATCCGACAGTCCTTTAAACGATGTGGTCGAAAAAATCATAATGTACCCCATAATCCCAATAAATAGGACGGGGATCAGCAGTTTGGCATCCCACTTACGCCATAGTCTGAATGTGGTCAACATAGGTTGTAAACGCCTTTCCACGGGCCTCATAATTCGTAAACTCGTCAAAACTTGCGGCTGAGGGTGAGAATAAAATGATCCCCTTGACACATTGCATCAGTGCCGCACATGTGGCATCGTATAACGTATCAAAAAATTGAATAGCCCCCTGACTGCTTACCGGAAACTGATGGCGATTGCGTGATAATCCCCCCGCTGCATACACCCAGTCACATCGCTCGGTTACACGATTCATAAAATCCATCGTATAATCGGATTTGGCTTGACCGCATAAAATGAGCAATACCGGCCCCCCAACCACACTCGCCAAAGCCGCCTCTGTTGCCGCCATATTGGTGGCTTTGGAATCATTAATAATACATAAGTCCTCCGAACAAAAAATCGTCTCGTACCGAAAGGGGGGGCGTTCAAATGTGGCCATTTTCTGTTGAACATACGCAGGCGCTTGCCCCAGTCGCTGCAAAATGGCTTGAATCAATGCCGCATTATGCTGATCATGGCGAGCCGTCAATGGTGGCAGACATTGCGGCGTTAAGGCATCGGTATTCACCCATTCACAGTGGTCCTTCGCACAATGCGACCATACCGCCTGTGGGGCATACAGCACCGACGACAGCGTGCTTAACCGGCATTTGGCATCGCGATAGTTTTCGTACGATTCATGCCAATCATAATGATCCGGCTCAATGTTCATAATCACCCCAATGGTAAACCGCATGGTGGTTGTGGTAACCAATTGATAGCTGCTCAGTTCGATCACAATGGGTTTTGACACATCGATGGTGTCGACGTCCTGTATCAAAGGTCGTCCAATATTCCCGTAGGCCCGAACACCCAAGGCATGGGCCAATGCGGATACCACCGTTGTTTTTCCATTGGTTCCAGTCACACCAATCATCACCAACTTGGGGTTTTTTTGATGCAAAATACGGTACGCAAATTCATTATCCGATAGTATCTCCGCCGTGGTTTTGGGCCATTTTCGCGGGGGAATGCCCGGACTCACCACCACCCATTGGGCCGCATCCACGGTCACCTGTTCATACGCCGTTGATTGACGCAGATAGGCCGAAACCGCTTGACCGGTCACCCCATCTCCCAAAACGGCTACAGGTATCGGCTTAACTGAATCCATGTACATACTCCATGAAAGGCCGCAAACAGCAGCACAATCACACGCTCCGAAAGCCCCATTAATTCAAAATGGTGGTGCAACGGGCTCATCAAAAATACCCGCTTTCGGGTGTAACGAAACCCGATCACTTGAATCATAACACTCAGGGTCTCCACAATATAAATCGCCCCCAAACCAATCATAATCGGCCACTGACCCGTTGCCACAGCCGTTGCCGCAAAAAAACCGCCCAACAATAACGACCCCGTATCACCCATAAACAATCGGGCCGGATGCCAATTAAATACCAAAAAAACGGCTAGTGACACCATCATTACCACCACCATACGCCCTTCCACCGGCAATCCCTGTGCCTGACACACCCACCACAGCCCGCCCATGGTTATCAGCATGACCGACCCCAACAACCCATCCAAGCCGTCCGTTAAGTTGGTCGCATTCGAGGCGCCTACCAGCAAGAACCCATATAGCAGCCATTGCCACCCTATCAAGGGCGCAATAGCGTAGTGCCAAGCAATCATAGCCACCACCGCAACCCCCACCTGCATGCCCAATTTTTGTTTGGCCGACATCCCCTTATTGGACTTACGTCGCAACGATAGCCCATCATCAATAAGGCCAATGCCCCCAAATAGTAGCGTTGTCATCACCACCCATACCGTCACCGGTGTCCAGGCGTTGACGCCAATCATTCCCACCACAAAGCTCCCCAAAATAACCACGCCCCCCATGGTCGGGGTAACGCTTTTTTGATGATGGCGCTGAGGCGCGTCCTCATAAATCACTTGATTCATTTGCCGCCGATGGGCCCATCGAATAAACATTCGGTAGGCTATTCCCATCCCCAGCACCCACAACAGGGGAATTACGTAGTCCATGTGTTCATGTCCGAAAAATGCTGGCACCATATGACATGCAGGGCATCGGGGCGCGATTGCACGGTATTCGCGAAGGCCGTCACGGTTGGTGGATCATACACCTGAATGCGGTCCGTGGATCGGCACCATTGCCGCAAATACCGCGCCCACCGATCCCCCTCCGAAGTGGCAATATGGTGATACACCGTCGCTGATACATGATTCATATAATCCACATATTGGTGCATCGCCCATTCATCCGATGAACCCAATGCGGCGTATGCCGTTACAGAACCATCCGACCACTGCACTTTTTGCAGCCACCGCCGGGTCATACTGTATTCATAAAACATATCCGAAAGCGGGCTGTGGTATTTATCCAACTCAACCATTAATTGTTGGGCGAGCCTCACACAATAATCCACCCAATGCGGCGCCTTAACACATCGTAAATACGCATAATCGCCAAGCGCATCGTTGATATCGGCCATGCGATCGTGAATCCATAATGGACACGCATAATCACGCATTGTCACTTTATTTTTTAACACCGTCACAACCGATGGCGCGACATACCCATTAGCGTGATAATTGTCACCCACAATAATATGCTCGGGCTGAATAACCGATACCCACTGGGATAAGAATCCCGGGTGATTGGGGTCCAATCGAATAATCACCGGGTTCACCGTTTGTTCAATTAACATCATCTGCGCCAATTGATGGGGTACTGTCGGCAAGGTCATGCCGTCCACAACGGTTACACTGCCCAAACGCCCCAACACATAGTGCAACCATCCCATCATCGAAAATCGATTTGCCGATTCCAATATACACAGTTTAGGACCTTTGATTTTGGCCAAATAATCCCGGACACGGCCCTGCGACGGTGTTGGCTTCACCTGACAATAGGGAATCGGTGCGTAGGGCAATGCTTGCGACTTATTTTTTGTTATAAACACCACATCCGCAGGCGTTTTCAAATCATCCATCACCCAGGTAACCGATGTATGATACCGATTTTGGCGAATCACTTCATACGTGGCTATGGCCACATCATCACTCTGATAGCGATACCAGCGCATGACTTGATAGGCTTCATGCCCTTTACCCGCAATCACCACAATATCACGTGGGTTCGCATCCGCAATCACCCGCGCGATAGCCGAATGACGATCTGTAATGGCTTGGACACCGGGCCTCGACACCCCCGTTTGAATCGCCGCAATAATGGCCTCCGGCGATTCCGATCGCGGATTGTCCGATGTTAGGTACACATGATCGGCATATTCACCCGCAATTCGCCCCATTTCTGACCGTTTACGGGTATCCCGATCCCCCCCACATCCAAATACAACCCGAACCCGCTCCCGATGCCCATTCACCAATGCCAACGCATCGGTTAGCACAACCGCCAACGCATCCGGGGTATGGGCAAAATCCACAATAATATGAAAGGGCTGCCCCAAAATCACCGGTTGAAACCGTCCCGCAGGCGCGGTGAGTTTGGGCAAAACGGCCTTCAAGGTCGTGGCATTGATTCCCAAAATACGACATATAGCCATGGCCGTTGCCACATTTTTTTTATGAAAAGCCCCCATAAGTTGTGGCAAATTCTCCGCCAATAACGGCACCTCATCCGCATAAATTGCGACGCCCGGGTAATCGATCATAAAGTGCATCTTAGTGGCTTTATAAGCATCAAAGGTCTTATGATAATCCAGATGATCATGGGTAATATTGGTCAAGCATTTGACATCAAACGCGCATTCCAACACACGCCCTTGATCAATACCATGCGATGATACTTCCATTACCACATGCGTACCCCCATTATCCACATGGTGTCGAATCTGCTTTGCAATATCCCACGATTCTGGCGTGGTTAAGGCCGACGTCATGGTTCCAATAACCAATACCGAATACCCCGATTGCCGCAACAATTGCGCCGTAAAATGCGCCACCGATGTCTTCCCATTGGTACCCGTAACCCCAATCAAGCACACCTGTTTGGTGGGGTCTCCATAGTACCGATGGCTTTCCTGAGCAAAACCCAAGCGATCCAATCGAACCACCTCCGTTGCACCACGTGCCAAAGCATCGTTAATATACGCATCCCCTTTGGGCAAGCATATAAAACCATCCCCCGGTTGAATTTTTCGGGAATCATACGCATACGATTTGGATTGATTCAGCACCATCTATTTATTTTAAACCACGCGTCCTAAAAATCAAATTGATTTGTCCATCAGTTATATTTACTATTAACACAGATGACGCAAGCCAATACCCATGAACGTGAAGCCCTGGTTCGCCAGTATCTCGAAACAAAAAATGAGTCACTCAAAGAGTCTATTTTAGTTGCGTATCAGAACTTAGTCACCTTCATTGCTCGCAAATTAGCCTTCAATACCGATGATGTGCCCGACTTGATTCAAACCGGCAACATGGGTCTTCTAAAAGCCTTGGAAACCTACGACATATCCCGCAATATTGCCTTTTCAACCTATGCCAGTTCCACCATCATCGGTGATATTCGTCATTACATTCGCGATAAAGCCTTAATTGTTAAATTGCCTCGAAAATTACAAGAGCAGTATTCCAAAATACGTCACTATATTAAAGAAAAAACCGCAGAGTGGGATCGTGCGCCCACCGTTCCGGAAATTGCAAAGGGATTGGACCTCACCGAAGAGGCGGTTTTGGAGTCTATGGAGGCGGGGCAATCGTTTCGTGTAGTGTCCTTAGACAAACCCATACAAACCAGCAAATCCAGTAACGACACATTTTCTCTGATGGATAATTTAGGCACTGGCGACAAAAATGATGATATGCTGACGCGCGAGATGATTAATAATGCGTTGACCGTGTTATCCGAACGCGAAAAAAAATTAATTCAGTTGCGTTTTTACGAAGGGCTGACCCAAAAAGAAATTGCCAATCGGCTAGCCATATCCCAAATGCACGTATCCCGATTATTAAATGATGCCTTGAAAAAACTGCGTCAAAAAATTACCATGTCTACATGACCGTATTGGATTATACCGCTATTTGTGACCGCATTCCCCATCGTTACCAAAACATGTTATTGGACACGGTTACAATTACATCCCCCGATTCGAGTGATTTTTCGCTACACATATCGCCCAACGATACCTTGGGACGAACCCTATTTTGGGACAATCATAGCCCCCCCCAACTCCCCACGCCTTTAACCACCGAAATCGCGGCCTTAGCCTGCATTAGTAGTTCCGGGGCCATCAAACCGGGCTATTTTGCCTATTTTGCTGGCATCAGTAATTTCACATTAACCGGCGGGCCCTGCACGGCCGACACCCCCATTCAAGGAGCCACCCAAAAACGCAGTCACAGGAACGGATTTTACAAACACGCATTCACCTTATCCTGCGGAGACACACAGGCGCGTGGGGATTTAACGGCTTTTTATACCCAAGAAGCCCCCTCCGAACCCAACCGTCCCGATCCGGTGCCGCCCATGCACCCCGACGCGCTTGCCCATCCGGTAGCGATTGCACCGTTTGCGTATAAAAATCCGCACATGACCTTTATTGATACCCGCTACACCCACCAATCGGGCTATGCGTTGTACGGGCTAACGTACTCCCTTCAACACCCCTTAACCCGGGGCCATTTTCCCGGAAATCCCGTGATGATGGGGGTATCTCAGTGGCAAATGTTGGAAGACACCGTCACCGATTTACACCATCGTTCTGAACTATCCGCGGGCGTGTGGCAAATGGATGCGCGCATTGTATCCGATACCTTTATTCCAATCTGCGATATGAAAGGCATGGTCTTATCCATATCGCCACAAGGCATTGTAACCACAATAGCTGCCAGAAAAATTGCGTTCAAACAGCGTGTCAGTCCCGGGGACCGACTGATTTTAGAAGTATCATCTATACAGTCCGCCACCTAAACCGGCCAATTTTTACCAATCTAAAACGAATTATCGGCATTATACCCCCCAAAAATCATTGAACATTTTTGAGAATATATCTAAACTGGTTGTGTTATGATGATTGTTGTTTTAAGCATTGATTTTAAAACCGCACCTATTGCTCTACTTGAAAAAGTATCGTGCAATAAAGATGATATGACACACTATTTATCCACATTACTGGGCACATTATTTTTTGACGAAATGGTTATTATATCCACCTGCAATCGTACGGAATGGGTCTTTACATCACCCCATCCTCAAAAAGCCGTTAGCATTCTTCATCAAAAAATTCATGCCTTAACGGGCATTGCGACGTCCATTTTGTCGACCATTACGACGCTTTACCATCACAACAGTGCCTTACGCCATCTGCATGAGCTGGCCTGCGGCCTCAAATCCATGGTGATCGGAGAAAGTGAGATTTTAACACAAATTAAGCAAGGCCATGCATTTTGCATGGAATTTGGGGCCACACGCGCGCATTTAAACAAAGTATTTCAGTCCATTATTGCTACTGGAAAAGAAGCCCGTACCAAGACGCAAATCTCTGCTGGGGCACATTCCATTAGTTCGATTGGGATCGAAGCGATTAAGCAACACAATCCCAACTTTTTAAACGAGCCCATGTTATTGATTGGATCGGGGATGATGATTCAACGGGCCTTGGTTAAATTAAGCGCTATGGGGCATAGTCAGCTGACCATTGCCAATCGAACCATGAGTCGTGTGGACACCTTGGCGGAGACAATACCCCATATTCAGGTGATCCCATTTGCAACCGTGCGACACCAATTCCATCAATTTCGAACGCTCTACATTGCCATTTCATCAAAAGAGCCCTTTATTCGTTGCTGTGACATTGGGCACATTGACCATGCCCTAACCATCATTGATTTGGGGATTCCACGAAATGTATCCCCGGATTGCGGAACGTTGGCATCCGTAACACTTGTGGGGGTAGCGGAATTAGAAGCCATATCCAATCAAACCATTCAAACCCGAAAAAACGATATCGAACCGGTTATGCGCTTTATTGACAACGCCATATCCGAATTACACCGTTGGGATCACTATCGGTCCGAAAAAAAATTATGTCAGCCCCTATCCCAATACGCTTAGGGACACGCGGATCAGCGTTGGCCCAAAAGCAAGCGGGATATATTCAAAAAATGCTTCAGAAGGCCTATCCCCATAGCCTTGTTACAATCCATATCATTCAAACATCCGGGGACCGCAATCCCAACCCTTTATCCGAAATTGGTGGCAAAAATGTATTTGTTAAGGAAATTGAAGTCGCCCTAAGCGCCCATCAGATTGATATTGGGGTCCATTCGTTTAAAGACATTACCGCGCGGCCGTCATCGGATTTGGTGTATGGGCGGTATGTCACCCAGGAACGTGCCACCGATGCCGTGATTATGGTCACCAATCGCTGTTTAAAAACGGAGCCTACCCGCTTGGCAACGGGCAGTATGCGTCGGCAAGCCTTATGTCGAATGCTGTACCCCTTGGTTACCTGCGAACCCATTCGTGGTAATAGTGACACCCGTATTACGCTTACCAAAGAACGGGGGTACGACGGGCTTATTTTATCCACAGCCGGACTGCAACGCTTGGGGCTGGATCACCAAATCACCCATGAGTTGGATCCCATGGATTTTGTTCCAGCACCCGGTCAAGGGATAATTGCACTCCAGCATCGTGCAAATGATACCCGTATTGGGGATTGTTTAGCTGCGATTGGGGATAACGACACCCAAAAACGTGGGGCAGACTATTACCGCATCCTCGAAGGTATTGCATTCAATTGCCATTGCCCATTAGGCGTTTACTACACGCCAAGGCGTGAATGGCGGGTGTTTGTAGAGCACATGAATCATGGTCACTACATGACGTATGATTCGCCTGAGCAGGTGATTCATGGATTATTAACACTATGACCATTGCCCCAACCGCTGTCTACTTGGTGGGTGCAGGCCCGGGTGATCCGGAGCTCATTACCCAAAAGGCCCACCGTATCATTCAATTGGCCGATGTTATTTTATACGATTATTTGGTGCACCCCAATCTGATTATGGCCAATGATCATGCTGAAAAAATATGTGTTGGCAAGAAAAAGGGGCGGCATTCGGTAACACAAACCGCCATCAACCAGCGGTTGGTTGCCGATGCCCGGGCCGGCAAATGCGTGGTCCGTTTAAAAGGCGGGGACCCCATGATATTCGGTCGATGCGCCGAAGAGATTGATTGGCTCACCGCCCACCAGGTTCCATTTGAAATCATACCGGGCATCAGTTCCGCAATTGCGGCCCCTACCTACGCAGGCATTCCCGTCACCCATCGGGATACCGCGCATTCACTGGCCTTTGTGACGGCTACTCGTGCTCATGATACACCGGCTCCGGAATGGCCATCTGCGGATACACTGGTCATTATGATGGGATTATATCAATTGGATTATATTGTGGACACATTAACCCCATTACGCGGAAAAGACACCCCGATTGCGATTATTGAATCGGGAACAACCGCCAATCAACGCGTGGTAACGGGTACCCTTCAAACGATTCAAGCCATTCAAGGAACGCATAAGGTACAACCCCCTGCTCTGGTGGTTGTGGGCGATACCATCCGTCATCGCATGGATTGGCGCCATCGACTACCCTTGCACAACCGTCGATTTGTGGTGACCCGGGCAGCCCATCAACAATCCAAGTTGGCCAACGCCCTTCACACATTGGGGGCCGAAACCCTGCAACTTCCCTTAAATACCATCACCACACACCCCGATGCATTAACCAGCATCACCCCATCGGCATTTTCCCATCTGCTATTCACCAGTCAAAACGGGGTTTGCGGCTTTTTTGAATCCATTCGGCACACCCACGGGGATATTCGGCAATGGGCTCACACCCGTATTGGCGTGGTTGGCACCCAAACCCAAAACGCGCTGCAGGATTACGGCATTACCCCCGATCATATTGCAACCCATCCCTCCGCTGAAGGCTTCACCGCCTTTTTAGATACCATCTCCCCTCATGATCGCGTGCTTGTCCCCAGCTCCAGCGAATCGGACCGCGTGTTGGAAACCACCCACTCCGATCGTGTCACCTATGTAACCGTATACACCAACACAGTCCCCAGCATCCCTCCGATGGCCCTTGAATGGATTCATCCTGCGGACACGTTTATTGTAATGAATGCCGCCTCAGTCCATCGCTTACACGCCGTATACCCCGCATTTTCTGCCCATACGATTATGAGTATCGGTCCTCAAACAACCCGCGCATTGTGTGGGTATGGGGCTCAAGACATTCACGAATCAACCTACCCTAGCATTGAATCTATTATTGAGAAAATTTTGGAGAATTTATGATAAAATCAAAGCCAACCATTTATATTCGAAACGCCACCAGCGACGATTATTCGTTTCTGTGTGAATTAGAGAAAACCGCTTTTCAAGAGTACCTACAAAGTTCCATGGCCAGTATTTCCAATAGTGTATCCAGCCACTATCAGCACGTACTGGTGGCCTACATTCAGGAAAACGATACCAACGTACTATGTGGCAGCGCCATATTTTTTATATACAAAAAAACCATTCGGTTATATTCCATTGGGGTATTGCCAGACCATCAACATCACGGGGTAGGTCATGCATTACTCAGCCATGTAATGACTTACGCCGTCGATATGAATTACGAACGGATTCGGCTTGAAGCCGATGCTGCCAATGCCCGTCTATTGCGTTGGTACACATCCTATGGATTTACATCAGTAGAATCGTTGCCCAATTATTATGAATCGGGTTATCACGCGGTTCGAATGGAGTGGATTAATCATCGCGCCAATCCGGAAGGCCGTATGATTATTATTGCCGATACCCATCAAAAACAATTATCCCGACTCACCTCGTTACAATTATTTTCCAGTCAGGACTACTTTACCAACAAGGTGTTTATTCACTCAAACTTTTATCACGTTATCAATTTAAGTCGAACCTATACTATTCACAGCGTCGGGTATTACGTATCCTTATTGGCATCCGCACGCGGCCATCGCGTTATGCCCTCTATTGTAACCATTAACGATTATACCAACATGGGGGTCCACGATTCCCTTCTGTATGAAATCGATCCTGTGTTTCAAACCATTTTAGATAAAGACAGCCGCTCGCATATCCAAATCACGATGATTTTTGGTTTAGCTACCGAAAAAAAATTCAATAAAATAACCAAGCAACTATTTCGATTATTTGAATGGCCCTTTATTCGTATTGAATTCAAAAAAAAGACGCACTGGACAATTTACAAATTAAAACATATCAGTTTGAATTACGTTCTTAATAACTACCCCGATATATTCAAAAGCGGCCTTAAAAAATACATTGCCAAAAAACGATACAACCGAATCAAATTAAAAAATTACAAATACGATGTCGCGATACTGGTCAATCCCGATGACCCCACACCACCGTCTTGTGAAGTAGCGCTGCAAAAATTCAAAGATATTGGTCAAAAAATGGGATTATATGTTGAATTTATTACCAAAAGAGATCGCAAGCGGATTTGTGAGTTTGATGCACTGTTTATTCGTGAAACAACGGCCCTTAACCATCACACCTATGACATCTCCCGTCAAGCGTATACCGAAGGCTTGGTCGTGATTGATGATCCGTGGTCCATCTTGATGTGCTCCAATAAAATTTATCTGCATGAACGTCTCACCAATCGCGGGCTATCCCTACCCAAATCCTGGATTGTATCCCCTAAATTGTATGATCACACGACGCTGAACATTTCCACCTTCCCGATTGTTTTAAAATTACCCGAATCATCGTTTTCGAAAGGGGTGTATTTGGCGAACACCAGCGACGACTATTACCGTATTTTAAAAGACATGTTCAAAAAAAGTGATTTGGTTATTGCGCAGGAATTTTTGCCAACACCTTATGATTGGCGAATTGGGATAATTAATAATCAACCCCTATTTGCCTGCAAGTATTACATGGCGTCAGGTCACTGGCAAATTTATCACTGGGAAAACGATCACGCATCTTCGGGAAACTGGGAAACGCTGCCCATTCAATCGGTGCCTCCACGGGTCATCAAAAAAGCGGTGCAGGCATCCTTAGCCATTGGTCGTGGACTGTATGGTATTGACTTAAAAGAGGTGAATAACGACGTATATATTATTGAAGTCAATGATAATCCCAACATCGATGACACGGTGGAGGATGCGGTTTATGGGGATCGGCTATATCAAACCATTCTTCAGTCCTTATTAAATACCATTGAAAGTAAACAGAATCGCTATATAGCCTAATGCGGGTGTTTTTTAGTAGACTATAATCAATGGTAACAAGTAACACCTTATTTGCGGATGCTCAAAGCGTATTGGTAGGCGGCGTCAACAGCCCTGTTCGTGCCTACAAAGCGGTTGGTCGCGACCCAATATTTATTGAATCCGGAAAAGGCCCCTATGTGACCTCGGTTGAGGGCAAGCGCTACTGCGATTACGTGTTGTCTTACGGGCCACTCCTGGCTGGTCACGCCCATGATATGGTGATTGCCGACATTCACAACGCGATTATTAAAGGAACCTCCTTTGGGGCCCCGACCCGGCATGAAACCGCCTTGGCCAAGCGTATTCAATCGATGATGCCCGCGATGCAAACCATCCGATTTGTGAATTCCGGCACCGAAGCCACGATGAGTGCCATTCGACTGGCGCGTGGCGCGACGAATCGATCGCACTTGGTTAAATTTGAGGGCGGTTACCATGGTCATGTGGACAGTTTATTGGTATCTGCGGGATCCGGCGGGCTAACCTTGGGAACGCCCAGCAGTGCGGGGATTCCTCACGAAGTCACCGCATTTACGCATGTTATTCCCTTTAATGACACGGCCGCTTTAACGACCTGTTTTGATCAATACGGCGCTCAAATTGCGGCATTAATCATGGAGCCGGTGTGCGGCAATATGGGGGTTGTATTGCCCGACCCAGAATTTTTACATGCGTGTCGACGCATCACATCAGATCACGGATCCCTGCTCATTTTTGATGAAGTAATGACGGGATTTCGTGTTCACAAAAACGGCGCTCAAGGTCATTATGGGATTGCACCGGACATCACCTGTTTGGGCAAGGTGATTGGTGGGGGATTGCCCTGTGCCGCATATGGCGGATCCACGGCATTAATGCACCACGTATCCCCCTTGGGGCCGGTATATCAAGCCGGCACATTATCGGGCAACCCGCTGGCTATGCGTGCGGGATTGGCGATGATGTCGTTGATTGCCGATTACGGTGTGTACGAGACCGCTGAACGTCAAACCCACCGCTTGGTTGCAGGCATACAGCATCTGTGTCAGGCGAACAATGTGGCCATGCAGGTGAATGCGCTTGGCACCATGTTCACTGTATTTTTTAGCGCAACACCGGTTCGATCCCTAACCGACGTGAACAATAGCAATACCGATCTTTTTAAAGCCTATTTTAATTACATGGTAGACCACGGCATTTTAATTCCACCATCGCCCTATGAAGCCAATTTTGTATCCTCCGAGCACAATGATGCGGTCATTGATGACACATTAGCGGTTATTCAGGGATTTATACGTGATCATCACAATCAACTGCGTCTATAATCCCCCAGTATTTGCCGATTGTGTGTTGACACCAATTACGGCATAATAAACCCTATGACACACTGGATACCCTTTTTAACCACCATCGCCGATCATGCCGACACAATCGCTATGAGTCACTTCAAATCCAGCAAATTGGATGTGCAAATTAAAGATAACCAAACGCCGGTATCTGCGGCCGATTTGGCCATTGAAAATCACATCCGCGCGACGGTTCGTGATCAGAATCTCCCCCTATCCATTATTGGGGAGGAGTACGGCAGTACATTACACCCCAATTCGACCTTAAAATTGATTATTGACCCCATTGATGGCACCAAAAATTTTATTCGCGGACTGCCCTTTTTTGGGTCATTATTTGCGATTGAAGATAATGGTCAGGTCATTGCGGGCATGGTCTCGGCACCCGCCCTTCATGGCCGATGGTGGGCGCAAAAAGGCCACGGGGCCTACTACAATGGCGATCGTATTCACGTATCGGGCATTGATTCGCTAGCGAATGCCAACGGCTTTTACGGGAGTTTATTCGGCTCCGAAGCGTCCAAGCAACCCGACCGTGTGATTGATTTACTGCGGGATACCGGGCGTCAGCGCGGCTTTGGGGATTTTTATCCGCATATGCTGGTGGCCATGGGCTGCGGCGAATACGCAATTGACTTTAATTTAAATGCCTGGGATATTGCCCCGCTCAAAATTATTGTCGAAGAAGCGGGCGGGCAATTTAGTGACACATCCGGCAAAGACACAATTTATTCAGGAAACGTCATCACCAGTAATCGTGTGGTTCACCATACCGTTGTGGACTATATTCGGGACATTCATTGAATATTTCCACAATCGTGGTGTACACTGAATGATAAGAGAGATATAAAACATGAACATAGAGGAGTCTTGGAATGATTGATTTAGCAATAAATGTATCCCAAAATAAAAATTGGAAAATTATTACATTAAAAGGCGAGTTGGATGACTATCAATCGCGTCGATTAACCCAAACGTTTTCACGTTTAATCGATGAATCCAACGTTAAAGAAATTGTTTTAGATTTAAACGAGGTATCGTTTGTGGATAGTGTGGGATTGGGAACAATTGCCATTGCCGGCAAAAAACTCATTGAAAAATCCGGTCAATTGCGGATTGTTTGTTCACAAGATACCATCACCAAGATGTTTGCCATGTCCGGAATTGTGTCCGCTACCAAAAAAACCATTCAGCTGTTTCAAACACTTGACTCGGCGGTTTGTTAATATATTTTTTAATTAGCTGTTATTTTCCAATATAGAATCATGGGGATCCAATGATTCACGCTTATAAATGGTTATGTCAGTGATAAATTAGACAACCGGCAATGTTTCTTCACGGGGATACGCGATCGAACCGTAGCAATCACCCCTTTATCCAATACAACACGCACACTGCTAACCCCCGTCTCATCGCAACACGCCAGAATCAGGCCATCTGGATCCACCGCCAGACTTCGGCCATATGTACGTACCCCACGCGCCCCGACGCCGGATTGATTGGGGGCAACAACATAGCATTGATTTTCAATGGCCCGTGCTCGGCACAGCACCTCCCAATGCTTAGCCCCCGTTTCATAGGTAAACGACGATGGAATGACCACCGCATCCACCTGTTCCAAAAAATAATGCCGATACAATTCCGGAAACCGAATATCATAACAGATGCTAAGCCCAATGCACCATCCATAAATCGACACGCATTTCGGCGCATTACCGGCCAAAAACCGATTCGATTCCCCCATATTCACCCCGGCCACAACGGCATCAAATAAATGCATTTTTCGATACGATTCCACAATTCGACCCCCATCATCCAGCACCCATGTGGTATTGCAATACCGATCTCCCCCCGTCTCTATCATACTACCTGCGATCACATACACCCCATGGTCTTTTGCCATATCCGACAGCCATACCATGGTATCCGCCATCAGATTTGCAGGAACCGCGGATGATTGAATCATGCGATAATTAAACATTTCCGGAACAATCACCAGGTCCACATCATCCATTGAATGACGTGCCAATTCCGACAGCATTTGCTGCTTATTTTCTAAGGGATCTTCCCCACTCGCCATTTGAATCAGCAGTACCGAAAGGCACGCCTTATCCCTGTCTTTTTTTCGCATTTTTGTTTATTATACATGAGATGTCAATAAAAGAATGGGTGTTATCGGCGTTACAGGAAGATATTCAATCGGGCGACATCACCACAGAGACCCTATTGCCAACCCCCCTATCCGCTAAAGCCGTTATGCAAGCCAAAGCCTCCGGCGTTTTCTTTGGCCACGTGGTACTCAACACCATTCCAGAGATTTATCCCGACATCACCCTAACCCACGTCAAACCCGACGGTGCAGCCCTCGCTCCCCATGACATCTGTTGTCATCTATCGGGGTCGATTCAATCCATTTTGGCCCTTGAGCGAACCCTACTCAATATCATTCAACATTTAAGCGGGGTCGCGACACTCACCCAGGCCTATGTCCGGGCATTGAACGATCCCCGGATTCACATTTTGGATACACGAAAAACCACCCCTCTCATGCGCGGGCTCGAAAAGCAAGCCGTCGTCTGCGGCGGTGGCTACAATCACCGCCACGGCCTGTATGACATGATGCTCATTAAAGAGAACCACTTGCGGCCCTACATCACCACCTACGGCATTCCCGCACTCAACGATCAATTAATCGCATTTAAGGCAGCAAATCCCCACATCGGGGTTGAAATCGAGGTTCAATCCCCCGATCTAATCGATGAATTGCATTTGCCCGCCATCGATGTCATTATGTGTGATAATATGACGCATGCCGCTATTCACCAGAGTATTGATCGTATTAACCGCCTGGCGCCCCATATTTTAAAAGAGGTTTCAGGAAACATACGTTTGGACACCATTGCCGCCTATCGCGGTATGGCCATCGACCGGATCAGTGTTGGGGCGCTTACCCATTCAGCCAACGCATTGGACATATCCTTACTCATCACATGATTGCGATTGACCAACCCACCCCATACGATAACCACAACCATGACCAACTGCGGGATACCGCTAACCAATGCCGGGCCTGTGGTTTGTGCCAAGACCGTCACCATGTGGTGTTTTGTAGTGGCCCCGTACCCGCACCGCTCATGATTATTGGTGAAGGGCCCGGCCAGCAAGAAGATGAGCAAGGTCTCCCCTTTGTGGGTCGTGCGGGACAGCTCCTAACCTCGATTCTATCGTCCGTAGGTATCGATCGCGAACGCACCTATATCACCAACACTGTCAAATGCCGTCCACCCGAAAATCGCACACCCACCCCCGCCGAAATGACTGCTTGTCAGCCTTTTTTAATCCGACAAATACAACTGGTTCAACCCCAAATTATTATTTTATTGGGTACTGCCGCTGTGCGGGATTTTTTAGGGACCACCGATCCTATTTCAAAACAGCGTGGCCTATGGGTAACCACGCCCGTATCCTACATGACCCATGAGCTTTACATAATGCCTATGTTTCACCCCTCATATTTACTTCGAAATGCCTCCAAAGAAAAAGGCTCTCCCAAGTGGCTCACCTGGCAAGATATGAAAGAGGTTAAAATTGCATTGGATTTTTATGCTACAATGACATTATTATGAATAAAAAAGAACCGTCGTCATCCAAGGAATCCGGGGCCAGACGTCGCCGTAGGCGGCCACGCCGATCGGGATCCCAGCAGATCAACAAATCGCCCTTAAATCAGTCCAGGCCATCCGTATCGAAACCAGATGCTGCCTCCGAAACGCTATTTTCAGCCCAGTTACCCAATAAACGTCCGTACCGTAAGTCACGCCCGGATTCCAAATGGAATCGATACCGCATATCGGAGCATTTTGTCAAACGTGATTTTGATTCCCGAAAAAAAGACTGTTCCTGTTCGCAATCATTGCGTATTAGCCTGGGTCTGGTGGGGGTCATCGAAGCGATTCGGGCACAAATCGGCAAAAAAATCACCATTTGTACGGGGTACTATTGCCCCGAATGCCGCACCCAAAAATACGGTATTAAACGAGACGTTCACCCCCAAGGCATTGCGGCCGACATCCAAGTCCCGGACATGAGCATTTACGAGTTGTTCCAAATTGCCGAAACATTCCCCGATATTAAAGGATTGGGGCTCAACATTGACAACAATCATGTGCATATTGACACCCGAAAAACCGCCGAACGTGAGCTGTGGGTGGAATCCAACGGAGACTGGATCCCGTTAACGGATGCCAATCGGGCCGATTATTTTCCGGCAACACCCAGCAACGATGGTGTTGCCGATACGTCCCCAGCGAATCCTGGCGACAGGGTCGCTGATAGCCCGGATCACCCGGTCAATACGAACAATTCCCATGATCTCTCAACGGATTCAGCAGTTTGATGCGTATCTGCGCTTTCAATGCCGCCGATCGTCCCACACTGTTGACGCATATATTCGGGATACGCATCAGTTTGTTGCCTTAACCGGCCTAACGGACCTGAACCATGTATCCGATACCGTTATCCATGCGTACCTCGAGGCCCTACATAATCGGGCTTATTCACACACCAGCATTTATCGTAAGATAGTGGCTTTAAGTCAGTTTTGGCGTTTCCTAATACAGGCCAATCATGTGGACAAGAATCCATGGGCACCGATTCGACGCCCCAAGCCGCATCGTCATATTCCCTCCCATCTTGAAGAATCCCGTGTTATGGAGCTGTTGCATAATTATCCCGAATCCACCGTTATGGATAAGCGCAATAAAGCGATTCTTGCGGTACTGTTGTGCTCTGGTATACGGGTCAGCGAGCTCACCACCCTCACCCGATCCGCCATCGATTCTCATAACGCCATCTGCCGCATCCACGGAAAAGGCAATAAAACCCGTATGGCCTTGCTGGGGCCGCGTGCTATGCGCCACATTCAGGATTACCTGAATCACGCCGCTAACGAATGGCCACTGCCACGCCATGATTACGTATTTTATGCCAAATCCGGAACCCCATTAACCGTTCGAAGCATTCAGCGCATTGTTAAAAAAGCCAATCAATTCCATTCCGCCGATAGTGTCATTACACCGCACGGCTGCCGTCATACCTGCGCCAATCTCCTGATTTCAAATGGGGCGCCCATGCGTGATGTTCAAGAATTTTTGGGACACAGCTCTATTCTCAGTACCGAACGCTACACCCACATCCCCAACAAGCACCTAACCGAAACATTTTTGCGTCACATATCCCCCCCCACATCATCCGAATAAGCGGCCCCGACCCGGTGTTTTGACTATTTGATTGATGTTTTAATAGAGATTCGGTTTAATGGTAATACAATGGCACATTTGCATTTAGTGGATCGATCCAAAACCTGTTTATCAAGCGTGCTTGGTCACGCCACCACCCTTGAAATCAAGCACGGAAGGGGTTGTTATTTAATCGATTACGCCGATCAGGCCTATTTGGATTTTGGCGCCGGGATCGCCGTTAATTCAACCGGTCATTGCCACCCCGAGGTGGTTGCGGCCATCCACACCCAATCGCAGACATTGTTGCATGGGTGTGCAGGCGTCATTTATTACGACCAAAATATTCTATTGGCCGAAGAACTCGGCCGTATCACAAACGGTGAACTAAGCTCGGTATTTTTCACGCAAAGTGGCACTGAAGCCATTGAAGCCGCTCTCAAATGCGCCATGTATGTCCGAAATGCCCAACAAATTGTATCGTTTAACGGGGGCTTTCATGGGCGGACCTTGGGATCCCTGTCCGTAACCACCTCCAATCCCAATTACGTGGATCGTTACCCCATGGCCATTCCCCATCGCATCGTTTTGGAATATCCGTATTTTTTTCGAAATAATCCGCCATTACATACCGAGTCTGGGTATAGTGATTACTTAAAAAACGCGCTATCGGCTGTTGACGCCAACCAAACGGCTGCGGTTATTATCGAACCCTTCCTGGGGGAAGGTGGCTACGTACCCGCTCCTGCATCGGTATTGCAAATCCTACGGGATTGGTGCAATGCTACAGGCGTCTTTTTGATATTTGATGAAATTCAGTCGGGAATTGGCCGAACCGGCCAATGGTTTTACTACCAGCATTACGCGATTACACCCGATATTTTAACCACCGCCAAAGGCATTGCCTCTGGATTGCCCTTAGGGGCCTGCCTGTCTACTCCGAGCATTATGGCCGCATGGAAGACCGGATCCCACGGAGGAACCTATGGTGGCAACCCATTGACCTGTGCGGCGGCTTGTGCCACTTTACGTATCTTACAAGACCAATTGCCCACCGTTACTACCTTAGGAGAACACGCCTATGCTCGCTTGCAAGCGGCATTCGCCAATCATCCGTATGTTGGGGATATCCGCGCCAAAGGCCTCATGATTGGGATCGAATGGGTAACCGAAACCGGTGCCCCCAACGCTGAAATAGTCAAACGTATCCGCGATCGATGCCTTCAAAATCAGTTACTAATTTTATCATGTGGGCGACACGGTCACGTTATTCGATTAATGCCACCACTTATCATCACTAAAGACGAATTGGACGAGGGTCTAACCCGATTTATTGACGCATGTCATCACGTATTGTCATAGGCCGACACGCTGTTCAGGCATTATTAAACACCCATACCCCGATTGAAAAACTATTTGTTAAAGAGCGGCGGATGGATAACGCCTTAAATCAACTGATTGCATCCGCTAAATCCCAGCGAATTGCGATTCAATGGCTCAGCAATCAGCAATTTAATGAACGATTTTCCGGTGACCATCAAGGCATCGCATGCCTCACCCATGATTATCCCCAAATGACGGTACCCGAATTGATCGCTAAAGCCCCTAACCACATCCTTGTTTTGGATCATCTAAACGATCCCCATAACGTTGGGGCCATCTGCCGATCGGCAGTGGCCTTTGGGGTATCCCACCTGATTTATCCCAAAGATCGTGCCGTTCCACTAACCCCCGCGGTTGAGAAAGCCGCTGCAGGCACCATGCCATCCATGACATTCACAAAAGTGGTGAATGTCGGAAACACACTACGACTATTAAAAAAAGCCGGTTACTGGGTATATGCTGCATCATCCAACACCGGAAGCGCTCTTCCCCATACAGCATTCAATACGCCACTCGTGCTCATCTGTGGCGCGGAACATAACGGCATTTCTCCGGGACTCGCCCCATTGGTTGATGAGTACGTTCACATTCCCATGCCTGGCAACACCAATTCTCTAAACGTATCCGTTGCAACCGGCATCATTTTATACGCCATGACGACAAACTGATCGCATGATACTATCCATTCGTCATCGTATCTTACTTCCATTTTTATTTATTACACTCTTCATGACTTTCTCTATTTTGGTGATGTGCATTCAAGTCATTGATCATTATTTTGATACCGAATTGTATCGTTACGCAGAAACCTACGCCATTCAACGCCACCATCATCTATACGAAACCATTATTCAAAATTATTTTTATCAATTTCCCAATACTAACTTGAGTAAATCCACCGAATTACATCTACAAAACACCCGCAACCAATTATGGATTTACTCAATAGGCCACAAAATGGCATTGCCCATTCCAATGTGGCAGCGGCTATTTCCCAACGCTATCCCACAATTGTATTACACGGAAGGTTCCCACATGTATGCCATTCATGATACAAATCGCAAAACACCCTTACAACGTGCATCACTCGTATCCGATTACCATATACAGCATCAGTGGTTTCGCACATTTCGTTTTGATCATCCCCTGATTAAAAACCTCACCCTAATGGTTACAATCAATATGACCGACATTCATACCAAAAAGCAATGGGCGTATTTGATCATTGTCATTACATTATTTATTGTCAGCAGCCTATTGATCGCCTTATTTAATTGGCTTCTCAAAAACATCACCCGAACGGTATCAGAAATCATAGATGTTACCAAAAAAATTGGATCCGGTCAATTGATACCCACTATGAAAGTACGAAGTAACGATGAATTGGGTTTTTTAGCACAAGGCATTAACACCATGATCATCAATACCAAACAACAAACGGATGAATTAATCTTTGAAAAAAATCGCTCCAAATTGATTCTTTCCCAGTTTCCCGACGCGATTATTATTACGGATCTCAACTACAAGCTGGTGATGGCCAATCGTGCGGCTGAAACCATGCTCACGTTTTCAACCGATCGCGCAAAAGGGCAGAACATTTTAAAATATATAAAAAATGAGAATTTTGTATCTTTATTTTCAAACCATAGCATCGAGGACGAATCAACATCATTGTGTCGAGAAATCAGCATTCCAGATGGCCCTTACAAAAAACAATTTTATCACATCACCATGTCCCCCATCATTGATGCAAACGCTAAAAAAATGGGATTGATTACGGTTATTCGAAACATTACAAAAGAGCATCAATCCCGAACCATTAAAAACACCATTTTACGAACGATCATTCAGGAGCTCAAAACACCCCTGACGTCGATTATGGGTTTCATAAATATCCTGCAAAAAGAGTACAATGGCGCCTTAAACCCCAAACAACATGACTGCCTAAATATCAGCTCAAATAATGCCATTATACTCAAAAACCACATCAATAATTTATTGAATATCACTATTTTATACTCTGGTGATTATACCGTACATATGGAATGGTTTTGTTTAACCACATTATTTACAACGGTTGTGGACTACCTTGGTCCGAATTTACGAAAAAAATACAATATATTGCATATTCAAACCACTCCTGACCCGCTATTTATATCCGCCGACAAGCAAAAAATACGTCAAATAATTCAACATTTGGTTAGCAGCATTCATTTATTAGCAGAAAATACCACGATTCATTGCAATGCCACCCAAACGACACATGCGTGCAAGATCATTATTCAAACCGATACGGTTATTTACCTCCCCAATCAAATCCGTTTAATTCAGTTATCATTCGAAGCGAAGTTATTCGCCATATTGGCCGAACGTATTGATGTATCGTTTATTGAATTGGCGATTGTATTGGAATTGGTTCACATCCATAACGGGACCATTACATGTTGTTGCAATGAATCCGAAGGCACTGCCTTCACAATCAGCTTGCCTCAACAAGCAGATAATGTTGCCAATTAATTCATTTAGTCCGTACGTTTGACACGAACAATACCAATTTCAATTCGCCGATTCTTTTTACGACCGTTAACCGTTGCATTGGATGTCATTGGCCGTTGATCGCCATAACTAATAACAGCCAATCGTGAGGGCGGAATTCCCTTTGACATCATATAATTGGCAACCGCAGAGGCCCGATAATAGGCCAAATCCCAATTAGATCGAAACAAACCGCCTGGATTTACCGGAAAATTATCCGTATGCCCTTCAATCCACAACGGATTATCCACACGTTTGACAATCGCAATAAACCCATTCAACACAGCGGTTGACTCGGGCAATAATACATCGGTTCCCGATTTAAATAAAATAGGGTCATTAAAAATAATTCGAATGAGCTGCTCATCCACCAAAATAATTGCATACTGACTTAATCGCTCATCTTGAATAAAGTTTTTTATCTCGCTAACAAACAAGTCCTCCGATGTTGTTTTCTGTGTCTGTTCAACGTTTTTCCCGCCCACACGAAGCCCCATCTCTGATAAATAATCCGAAATACTATTTTGACTGTTTGCAATTGTAAAAAGCAAAATAAATAATCCAGCAATAAATGACATAATATCGGAAAACACCACGGAAAACTCATTTTCTGAACCCGACATTTCTTCAGAAACTCTATTTTTAAACAAGATTACTACCTTTTAACTTCTTTTTTGTTTCTCTTGTCTTTAGACTGTAGATACGCCAGCAATTTTTTCTCAACCATTAATGGAATATTGTCATCCATAATGGCCAGAACGCCCTCCATGATAATCTCCTTGGTGAGAGCATTTTCATCATTCATGCGTTTCAGTCGATTGGCCAATGGAATAAAATAAACCGCCGATAAAATTAATCCATACATGGTGGTTAACAGCGCCAGTCCCATACCCGACACAACCGAATCAATATCCGTAACGTTTTGTAACACTTTCATAATCCCCATAACGGTTCCCAACATACCAAACATAGGTCCCGAAGACCCCATTGTTCGTATAAATACAATCATCTGGGCATGACGACTTTTTTCTTCAAAAATATCGGTTTCGAGAACAGTTTGCACAAATGATCGCTCCAAACCCGCCCCCATTAGTACCAATGCGCGATCCAAAAAGCCATCCCCAAGGGCCTTTCCCATATCCAGTACGGCTTCTTTTCCAGACCGATTGGCCACCTCGGATATTTCGATAAGTGTATATACAACATCGTAATTATTTAATGCTTTTGATGTTATAAACATATAGCCCGTCAATATTTTTATAATTGACAAAAATTCTTTGGGCGTTATGGATATCATGGTTGCCCCTAACGCTCCCCCAAAAACAAACAAAAATGAGCGCCCATCCAAATAAACACCGGCATTATCCCATAAATCCGGCACCCCATAAAATAAGGTTATAACCGATAGAGCCAATCCCATTAAAATCATTATATGCATGACGTTACCCCTTTACTCCCTTGAGCACCTTTGACACAACATCGATTTGGCCACTGGCATGCAGGTCATGCATCACCCGAATAATCTGCTGCTGTGCACCGTGAATATCACTATCCGAAACACTGTCTTTTTTCAATTCAACAAACTGGGACACCATGGCTTGAGCGCTGCTACTCAAATTGGATTTCAGATGTTTAATCGCATTTGTGGGACCCTTCATAAGCGACATTGCCAATACTTCTAACTTAATACGCCCAATAACTTTTTTAATTTCAGCACTGCTCAATGTTTGAATATCATCAAACAAGAATATTTGCGAACGAACCACATTATATACATCGGCACTTTCTTCAACAACACGTAGAAATTGCTTCTTAGCCTCGTCATCAAATCGTCCAATCAATCGAATCAATTTATCCGCACCACCCACCATACATTCCAATTTATGCTTAATATTGCCTTCAATCTTAACCAATCGATCCCGCTCAACGGTTTGCTCATTAATCAGTATTTTAATTAATTCAACTTGCTTATCAATGGGTAAAAATGCCATAACCTGATGCGCCATTTTTGGCGATAAATACGACACAATCATGGCCAACTCCTCCACAGAAAAGGCATTCTTTTTAAGAATCGATAGCAATTGATTGGATTGATGGTTGCCAATAAAACTGAAGAAACCCGATGCCCCCTCGGAATGAACCGCATCCATCGATGGGTTATCATCCCCAACCGAATCCGCCATTCCCCCCGTTGTGTTGGCTATTGCAGCGGCTTTCGCCATTTTTAACTGGGCATTAACCGACTCTCTATTAATGCCTAATTGCTTAATTTTAAGCATAATATACACTAGAAGAGCCACCGATGTTAACGCTAATAGGGCCATCATCAATTTACCTTCCAATGGAATTTTTGTTTCTTGGATTTGGGATTGTATAATCGCTGGAAATTCTTCAAACACAACCGCAATCCCGTCCCCCCGTTCCGGTTGCAAGTCAAGCAATTTGGTCAACAGCTTATCCACATCCTTCACACGCTGCTTGGGAACGGTCTTTGATGCAAAAACGGTTAATTTAATTGATATAATTGCCCCGGGAATTTTTGTAATGGTTGCATTAAATGGCAATTGAACCAGTTCATTCGGGGATAAATTTTTAATAGCGGCATATCCTGGTAAGACATTGTATTTTTCTAACGAGGTATCTTTCTTTTCTTCAAAGGATATATTTGCACGATCTGTGTAATTTACACGCCATGATTCATTCGCCATGGTGACATCAACGGACACAGCAAAAAGCCCCTTGCCATACATGGTATCCAAAACATGTTGCGCTTTTGATTGAAGTGTGTCCTGCAGGGTTGTTTGATCAATAACATTGGAAAATACCGGGACGCCAACACCAATGATAGCAGTAATGAGTACTGCAATTGTAACATTACCATAGCTACCTATCGACATGATTATTTATCCCCCTTTTTTTCAGCATTTTTTTCGCGAAGTTCTTTTTGAGACACATACACCACCCACTTGCCATCGGCATCATTATCAATCCGAACCGTTAATCCTTGCTCTTGTAGTCCTTTCCTCAAATCAAATGCATCGGATTGCTGCTTAAACACGCCCATCACTTGGGGATCATCCATAACAACGGTGGTGGCTTCAGAACTAACGGTATTCGGCTGAAGGCTTTCCTTAGCCAAATACTCTGTAGTCGCCTCAATCAGTTCTTCCAATTCTGAATTTTGTGAGTTAAAAAATACCGCTGTAGTCCATGATTCGATGGCCTTTTGTTTTTCATTCATCATGTAATACGCGGACCCCAATTTTTCATGCAAAATAGGGTTATCGTTTCTCAACACAATCAAAACCGACAAGTCCTCCACGGCTTTCAAATAATTACCCCCATAAAAATAATTATCACTTCGTTTCAGCAACCGATCTTCTTGGTTAACCACTTTATACGATCCGGGGTACAGTTGAAACGCTTTGGCCAAAAAATGTTGGGCCTTTGGATAATCCGGATAAATATATAAAATCTGCAGCAGCACCAATCGCGCTGTTGATTTTTCGTTATTCAAAAATCGATCATACGCAGCATTTAAATACCCCGCCACCTGATTACGTATCTCGGGATCCACATCACTTTCACGCAAAGCAACTGTATCACGTGGCCACGCCAATCCATCAACATCCATGATAAGTGTCAAATCGGCGATTAAATTGATTTCTGGAATAGTTCGCTTATCGTCAGGCTTGTTATTCAAAATACGCAACGCATCAGCATATCGACGCTCCGATATCGCAAAATCATAATCCACATCATCAAAATTAGCCCATACTGCATATGAAGATAGTCCAATCAATCCCATTATCAACCATCGTTTACTCAATGCATAGCAATTCATACCCAAATTATCGATATTGGTCTCTCAAACCTTTAGAATCAACACAACCATATTGTCGGGTAGACCAACCATTCGGTCCAATCATACCGTTAGTGCCAATGCCTGTCTTCCAACAAAAATGTATCACAAAAACAAGCCTCTTAAATATGGTTAAAAAAGAGATGGCAAATAAAAATACACGATTTAAATAATAATGTTTAACCGACGCATCCAAACCATTATTAAGCCCCCCCCATCAATCACTACCCCTCAATGGTGGGCAATCGACGAACACGAACGACATCATCTAAATTCACCAGTGCCCCCAACGTGTCATCGGACACCGGCGTTTCTAAATCAATAATGGTATACGCGATATTATCCCGGCTTTTATTGGCCATTTCAGCAATATTAGCGCCCGCATCAGCAATAACCGATGTAATTTTACCAATAACCTTTGGCACATTTTTGTTAACAACAGCAATTCGAAATGGCGCCGATCGATCCATGTATATGCTCGGAAAATTCACCGAATGCCGAATAGCCCCACTTATTAAAAAATCCCGAACATTTTTTGAGACCATAATGGCACAATTATCCTCTGCTTCAGCAGTCGATGCCCCCAAATGCGGAATGGATATAACATTGGGTACCCCAGCCAACCTCGGATTTGGAAAATCACTGACATAGGATCGAATGGCATTTTGTTGAAGTGCTGTTATCATAGCGGATTCGTCAACCAACTCGTGTCTCGAGAAATTCAAAAGAACCGCGCCCTTCGCCATCATTTGAATACGATCAGCATGAATAAATCCACGTGTTTTATCATTATAAGGCACGTGAACACTAATAAAATCCGACGTTCTCATCAAATGCTCCAAACTATTTGATCGCTCCACATCACGTGATAACTCCCATGCTGCATCAACCGAAATAAACGGATCATACCCTTTAACCGACATTCCCAAACTTAAGCCCGCATTGGCCACCTGGATACCAATAGCGCCCAAGCCAATTACCCCCAACCGTTTCCCCGCCAACTCATATCCTTTAAAACGGGATTTATTGGCTTCTACTAAGGCCACCATATCGGGATCAGCAGCAATACTATTCACATAATTAATGCCCCCAACAATATCTCGTGCTGCCAACAACATCCCCGCAATCACCAATTCTTTGACGGCATTGGCATTTGCCCCGGGGGTATTGAAAACGACAATCCCTTTTTCTGTACACAGCTCAACCGGAATATTATTAACCCCAGCACCTGCGCGCCCAATAGCCATTACCGTGCCGGGCAATGGATCATCCCATATATGTTGACTTCGCAAAATGTATGCATGGGGATGAAGTAAGTCCGATGAAATTTCAAAATGATCCAATGGGAATAAACTTAACCCTTTGGATGAAATCTTGTTATATGTCTTTATACGAAAAATGGAAGATCTATCGTTTTCTAAACTGTGGACTTTTTCGTGCGCCGCGCTTACCATATTTTTTACGCTCCTTTTCACGTCGATCTTGCGTCAATAAACCATGCTCACGCAACGATTTTCGAAAATCTTCACTAATTGCTAAAACAGCTCTGGATACGCCCAAGGTAGCGGCGTCAGCTTGGCCGGCCAACCCACCGCCCAAAACGTCAACACGAACATCATACGAAGATGCTAAGTCCATCAAATTAAGCGGAAACATAACCTTTGAAATCAATCGTTCCGATGACAAATACACCAACGGATCTTGTCGATTAATCTGGACACGCCCGTTACCTTTAAATAACCATACTTTAGCAACAGACGATTTTCGTCTACCCGTAGCGTATATATATTCTTTAGGAACGCTCATTGCAGGTCTTTTCTTAGCTGTAGCTGTGGGTGTAGACTCTTTTGTTATCACAGTCTTCTTTTTGGGAGCGGAATCCGATTCTAAAGCCTTCTTTTTTAGAACAACTTTCTTTTTTGGCGCTTCTTTTTTTTGATTTGATGCCACGGTTTTTTTTGACTTCTTTTTTGTATCCTCTGTCATAGTCTATCCTTTCGTAAAATGTGTTGGCTGCTGCGCTTCATGGCGATGGGCATCGTTGGCATAATAAAACACCTTCGATTGAAGATTACGGCCATATGAATTGTGGGGTAACATGCCATTAACCGCTTTTCGAAGTGCCTCAGTTGGTTTTTTTTCCATTAAATGACGCAATGACGTGGCTTTCAGCCCACCGGGATACCCAGAATGGCGATAATACATTTTGTCGGTCATTTTTTTTCCGGTGACCATCACCTTGCTGGCATTAATCACAATAACAAACTGTCGATTATCACCTCCTGGTGTATACTCAGGCAAGTATTTCCCTAACACTAACGAAGCAATCTCTGAAGCGGCACGCCCCAAAACCTGCCCCCCTGCATCATAAACAACCCAAGACTCTTTTGTGTTATCTTTTGTTGGATAAAAGGATCGAATCTGTTTTTTTTTCATAATTAATAAACCACCTTAATTTAGTATACGATATCTGTCAAATGCAATCCTTGAGCGGGAGCAAGTCGATACCTCACAACCCGATGAATGCATAGATAGTCTCTTAGTTTACTCATATTAGTAAAGTTCACCATAGAATGCAAGAGCAATCCGGTAATATTTCGAACCATACGGTACAAGAATCCCGAAGCTGATATTGTGAAACGGTAGATCACACACGGTTGATACCATAGTCCGTTATAGGTCATTTCATCAAACGTGATTGATTGGATGGATCGAATTGTAGATGGGGCATTTGATTTAGCCGACAACCATTCAAAATTTTTAGTCCCACAAAAAATAGATGCAATCTCAGATTCCGTTGGAATAAACAAGGGCGATCGATCAATATACGCCACAGCATGTAATAAGTAATGTGGAATCCGTGCATCAAACGTAAAAAAATAGGTGTATGTTCGCAACGTTGCCGATGCAATGGCGTGAAAATCCGAAACCGTCTTTTCAAGTGCTCTGATTATAATCCCTGATGATTTCAAATGCCGATTAACCGAACGAATAATGGGACTGACATTGAATGACGCCGGGGAATCCATATGAAAAACCATACAAGAAGCGCTCACCCCACTATCCGTACGTCCGGCCGGAACACAACGGACACATTGGTTCAATAAAGATGACAAAACACTCTCAACTAAACCGAAAACAGTACGAACATCCCCCGCCTGAACCTGGGATCCACAAAAACCGATCCCTGCGTATGATAAAACACCCTTATAGCGTACTGTATCAGACAAATTCAATAATGGTTACAGGCGATGCGTCCCCTCGTCTATGGCCCGCCTTAATCAGACGAGTATACCCACCATTTCTTGAGACATAGCTTGCCGCAATAACATCAAATATTTTTTTCACAGCATCCGGGCTCGGCAAAAGCTTTAAGGCCTGACGACGCGCATGCAAATCACCTTGCTTGCCAAGAGTAATCAACCGCTCTACATATCGTTGGGTTTCTTTTGCACGAACATCCGTTGTTTGTATTCGATAATGATTGACTAAAGATAGCGTCAGTGAGCGCAACAAAGCGATCCGCTGATCCGTTGGTTTACTTAATTTTTTATTTCCTTTTTTATGTCTCATATTAATCCTCGTCTACAGCTAGATACAAATCATACTCTCGCAATTTAGCGCTGATTTCCTCTGCACTTTTCTTTCCAAAATTTTTAATATTATATAAATCGGACATATCCCGTCGCATTAATTCAGCAACTGTATTAATATTGGCTTTCTTCAAGCAATTCAAAGAACGTGCTGACAATTCCAAATCTTCTACTAAAATATCCAAGACCCCCCGTTTTGCACCCGGTGACAATGATACTTCTTCAGATGCCTCACTCAAATCAACATCCTCAAAAACGGGACGACGATTCAATTCACCAAATAAACTAAAACTCTCCATTAGCTTAGAGGAAGCTTTTCTCATACAGTCTTCGGCTGAAACACTACCGTTTGTCCAAATATCCATAATCAATTTATCATGATCAAACGCTTGGCCAACACGCGTATCTTCTACCAAATGATTCACACGAACAACAGGTGAAAATGATGAATCCAAAAAGATACGCGAAGCCTCTGCTTCCGATCGATCTTGATCCTCTGATGCACGATACCCATTATTTTGTTCAACATTAAACTCTAAGGTCACATCAACGGACTCTGTTATTGTCATAATATGCTGATCTGGGTTAACAATTGTAACATCTGGAGGTAATATAAAATCGCTGGCCACAACGTCCTTAGGACCCGAAACATTCAATCGAATCGTACGCGACTGTTTATCATTAAACAATGAAAAAACAACTAGCTTGACATTAAAAATAATATCAATAACATCTTCCTGGACCCCTTTAATTGAATCAAATTCATGAATGACACCATCTATCTTTATAGATGTGGCAGCAACCCCTTGTAACGATGACAAAACAACACGACGCAAGGCATTTCCAATTGTTAATCCCATCCCACGCTCGAGAGGGGACATCTCAAAAACACCATGATGTGAATCAATTTGATCAAAACGAACCCATGTATCCAAATTTTCAACCATATTATTACCTCCTAAATAATTCTTTACACACGACGACGCTTTTTAGGCCGACATCCATTGTGAGGCATTGGTGTACAATCTGTAATAGATCGTATAACCAAGCCTGCTGATTGTAAAGCACGGATAGCCGTCTCTCGACCCGATCCGGGACCTTTCACATTAACATCAACTTCTAAAACGCCCATGCTGACAGCTTTTTGACCAGCTTGCTCTGCGGCTAATTGTGCCGCAAAAGGCGTTCCTTTTTTACTTCCCTTAAATCCCATCATGCCCGTTGATGCCCAGGACATAACGTGCCCCGACATATCTGTAATTGACACAATCGTATTATTAAATGTTGATTTGACATGCGCAACACCAACCAAAACACTACGGGATTGTGATTTTGTTCGTTTATTTTGAGCCATAAATACCTCCTAATTAAGCTTTCTTCTTACCAGCGACCGCAATTTTCTTGCCGCGCTTTGTTCGTGCATTTGTGTGCGTCCGCTGACCACGAACAGGTAACTTTAATTTATGACGACGCCCTCTATACGACCCAATATCTTCTAAACGCCGAATGTTCTGAACCGCCTCAATGCGCAAGTCTCCTTCAACTTTAAATGTTCGAACCTTATCTCGAATGGAAACAATCTCAGATTCTTCAAGCTGTTTAACACGCTTTGAAGGATCTAGATTAAGTTCCTCAATAATTTTCTTTGATAAATGTGGGCCAATACCGTATATATACGTTAAAGCAATAATAAGGCGTTTATCCTTTGGTAAGTCTACGCCAACAATTCGAGCCATTTTTTCCTCCTATCCTTGTTTCTGTTTGTGCTTTGGATTTTCACAAACAACCATAACACGACCGTGTCTGCGTATGGTGCGACATTTACTACATATTTTTTTTACTGATGATCTAACTTTCATTTCTACCCTCTAAACAATTCAAACTTTACAACTAGTCTTACAATTTACCCCAAATTTTTTTTTTTATCAATGCCTTATTTCTCCAATATTTTCCATGTCAAGCAATAGTCACAACGTCAACACCGTTGTCTGTGATAATAATCGTGTTTTCATAGTGAGCGGCCCATTGACGATCTTTTGTAACAATTGTCCAATTATCATCCAAAGTTTCAATATCTGCGCCACCCATAGCTACCATAGGTTCAATTGCCAAACTCATACCACGACAAACCTTCACGCCAGACCCCTTTTTGCCATAATTTGGAATCAACGGATCCTCATGCAACGATCGTCCCACCCCATGACTATATAAATCACGTACAACCGTTAATCCATGCGACTCAATATATGTCTGCATCTCATATCCCATATCGCCCAACCTCACCCCAGACTTCAAAACGGATATGCCAACAAAAAATGACTGCTCCGTTACCGCCGCTAAATGACGCACAGCATCCGAAACACGGCCAATTAAAAATGTACGCGCTGCATCAACATAGTACCCCTTATATCGAACACCTACGTCAATTGATACGCAATCACCTTCAAAAAATACTTTGTCTGGATACGGTATACCATGCACAATTTCATCATTCTTAGATATACATGTCGAATAACCATAGCCTTGGTATCCCAAAAAACCCGGTTCAGCATGATGCTTCTCAATAAACTGTTTAACATGATCATCAATATACCGAGCCGTAACACCCTCTTTAACAATTCCCCCTAAAAAATCAAACACGGAAGACAAAATTTTACCGCCCTCACGCATACTTTTATGTTTACTAGAATCCGCTACTGTGTGAACCATTACACCGTCTTTTGCTCAGCCAACATCGTTGAGATGGTTGTGGATATATCTGAAATGGACGATAAACAATCAATTCTAACCAACTCATTACTATAAAACTTCAAAAGTGGTTTTGTTTGTTCGCAAAATATATGATACCGATGTGTGACACTATCAGCGGAATCATCTGATCGTGTTATCAAAAATGGCCTGGCCTCCGCTGGTGGAGGATTCGAATTGATATGATATACATGATTATCTCGAGAATCCACCCGGCGCCCAGAAATACGTCGAACAGATTCCTCTAACGAAATATCAAAAAAGAAAACCCTCTGCAATGTAAGTGAAAAAGACTTTAATAACACACCTAGCAAGTTTGCCTGATTAATTGTACGTGGAAATCCATCAAAAATAATGCCTGAACTATTACTATTTAAGGACTTTTGAATATTAGAACGGATTAACGCATCAATGATGGTATCATCTACCAGATCCCCAGAAGACATGCATTCTGATAACATATGGCCAAGATCCGAGCCCGAATTCACCTCTGCACGCAACATATCACCCGTAGATAAATGTGTATAACCAAATTCTTTAGCAAGAATTTGGGCTTGAGTGCCTTTTCCCGAACCGGCAGGACCTAAAAAAATGAGTAACTTAACCATTAGACAGCCACTTTCTCATATTCTTTTTGGATAATAAATGCATCAATTTGTTTCAATAAATCCAAAGAAACACCCACAATAATCAGCAATGCTGTACCACCCAATCCCATAAAACTATTTACATGCGTTAGTGTGGCGACAATAATAGGCAAAAGAGCAATCAGTGACAAAAAAGACGCTCCAAAAAAAGTTAATTTCGAAACAATTGCCTCTAAATACTGCTCGGTTGGCTTTCCGGGACGAACCCCCATAATAAATCCACCATACTTTTTAATATTTTCAGCTAGATCCACAGGACTAAATGATACGGCAGTGTAAAAATACGTGAAAAAGAAAATTAAAATGCAGAATAACGCATTGTATATAATGCCATCAAAGGTGTAGTAACGAGAAAAAAATACTTGTATGGACTCAAAAGGCATGAAGTTAGCAATAATAAGAGGAAACTGTAAAAGAGCTGATGCAAAAATAATTGGCAGAACCCCACCTTGAATTAACCGCAATGGAATATACGTAGACTGCCCGCCATACATTTTACGTCCTACCACACGCTTAGCGTATTGCACTAAAATTTTTCGCTGAGCTTCTTGAATGATAATAATACCAACAATTATTCCAATAAGCATCAAAACCATAAAGCCAACATTAATAACACTGGTACCGGACTGAATCAGCCCCCACGTATTTTTGATATAGAAAGGCATTTGCGAAATAATTCCCACAAATATAATTAGAGAGGCCCCATTACCAATACCTTTCTCTGTCATCAGTTCTCCCATGTACATAACCAAACATGACCCTGCCACAAGTCCGATAATCGAATACACCATAAAAAATGGATACGATACGTCTGGTAACAGAAACGAACGAAATCCGATTGTAATCACAACGGCCTGAATAATCGCCAAACCAACCGTTACATATCGAGTCCATTGCGCTATTTTTTTTCGCCCGTGCTCCCCTTCCTCCAAAATAGACTTCAATTCTGGTAGAACAAAAGTCATTAACTGCATAATAATTGAAGCATTAATATAGGGCAAAATTCCTAAGGAAAATATAGAGAACCGGCTAAAGGACCCACCTGAAAATAAGTCAATAAATGAGACCAAGCTATTCGAATTTACCAAACGTGTTAAGTCCGATAAATCAATGCCTGTAATTGGAATGTGAGACCCAAATCGATAAATGGCCAAAACAATGATCGAATATACCAATCGATATCGAAGATCGGCATACCGAAATAATGCTGAAAAAAACGACATTAGCCTTTACGCTGAATGAAGACGCATCCCAAAGCATCTAAACGTGACTTTAATGCGTGTGATATTGCATCCCCTTCAATCGTTGTTAAGCGAACCGATTCGGGTAGGTTTCCCACGAACTTAATACGCTCATTTTGTGAACAATACCCGAAATCCACCAGGTGCTTACATTCAATAGAGGATCCAAATCGCTCAAAATTCAAGTTGGATATATTAACTAATCGATAATGAACCTTGAAAATATTTGTAAATCCCCGCTTTTTAGGAATGCGTTTATACAGAGGATTTTGCCCACCTTCGAATCCGCGCTTTCGGGAAAACCCAGAACGGGATTTTTGACCTTTATGTCCTCTACCAGCTTCGCCACCCCAACCAGACGCATTTCCCCGACCAACACGTTTTCGTGGTTTAACGGAACCAGGAAACGGAGAAATAGATCCTAACCGAATAGATTTGGATTCAGAAACAACATTACTTAATGAATTGACAACGGGTGCCTCAACTCGCGCTTGAGTCATTATTATCACCTACCCTTTCTTTTTTTAAAAATGAACGCGATATCTTAACACCTCTACGTGCCTCAACATCGGCCAAATTTTTTAATTTTAACAAACCATCCAAAGCCGCTTTTGCCATGTTTAATGAGTTGCTGGAACCAATGGATTTAGCAACAATGTTTTCAACCCCCAAAGACTCTAACAGAATTCGTATGGATCCACCCGCGATAACCCCCGTTCCGTCTGGAGCGGGACGCAAAACCACCGAAGAAGCTTTGTAGTGCCCGACAATCTCATGGGGAATCGTTCCTTGTGACAAATTAATATCATGCATCTGTTTTTTGGCTTTATCAATACTACGACGAATAGCTAATGGAACCTCTTTTGATTTAGCTGTTGCCAAACCAACACGACCTTTTTGATCACCAACAATAACAAAAGCCCGAAACGCTAGTTTTTTACCCCCCTTATTAACTTTAGTAACTCGATTAATTTTAATTAATTTTTCAAAGTATTTTTCTTGAGAATCATCTATTGCATTGTATGACATACCTAAAACTCCAATCCAGCCTTTCGCGCACCTTGAGCCACTGCTTTTACACGCCCATGGTACAAATTTCCACTTCGATCAAATCGAATTTTTTTAACAGACAATGCAAGTGCCTTTGCGCCAATCGCTTCCCCAAGAGCTGTGCAATTATCTACGTTTGCTTGATTAAACTTGAGCGCAAGCGTTGAACTGGAAGCGACTATATTATTAGAATCATCGACTAACCAAACATACACATGCCGCAAAGATTTCTTTGAAATTTTTAACACATAACTTCTAGATTGCATTTTATTTAACCTTTTTTCCAACTTTCTTGAGAATTCGATCTCGGGTGCGTTTAATCCCTTTTTCTTTATACGGATCTTTTTTAGCTGGTCGTAATTTTATTATATCCGCGGCAACTTGTCCAACCAATTGCTTATCAACACCAGTCAACTTAATCTCTGTCTGAGTTGGAATTTCAGCCGATATTCCATCGGGAATCGTAAATACAACCGGATGGGAATATCCCAAATTCAGCGTAATCTTTTTATCCGCCAAAGCGGCCCGATACCCAACGCCTTTTAAAACCAATGTTTCCAAAAATAAATGCTTAACACCATGAACCATATTGCGAATTAAAGAAAAATAAAGTCCCAAATGCGCCGGATTTGAAGATGCCACATACAATTCCGATGGACTTAACGATACCGTAACCACTGGAGGCACATTCAAAGACATGGATCCATGCTTACCCTTAACAATCAATGTAGTGGATTCCATTGATACATTCACATCAGAAAGATCAATGGGTTTTCTAGCCAATTTACTCATTAGTAAACCTCCCCAATAATTTCCCCACCGATATTTTTAATACGAGCCTCTTTTCCTGATAGAACACCTTGAGACGTCGATAAAATCAAGGTGCCAAAACCATTTAATACCTTGTAAATATCCTTTTTCTTTGTGTATATACGCTTAGATGGCTTACTTACACGTCGAATATTTTCAATAACTGGCTTACCATGCTTATCATACTTCAAAGCAATTTTAATAGATCTTTTCCTAAGATCTGTATTTAAAATTTCATAACCTTGAATGTAGCCTTCATTTAATAATATTTTTGCGATTTCACAACGAATATTTGAATATTGAAATGTTACCGAATCAAACGAAACAATCAAAGCGTTTCGGATTCGAGTAAACATATCTGAAATTGGATCTATAATAGTCATACTTACTCCTTTACCAAGACGACTTTGTTACTCCAGGCAGTTTTGCCGAAGAAGCCAAGTGTCTAAAACATAATCTACAGATACCAAAAAACCGAAGAAACCCACGTGGTCGACCACAAAGATTACATCGATTACGATATTGAGCACCTGTTTTTCGCTTATTTTTTTCAATCATTGATTTTTTTGCCATAAAATTTACCGATTTCCTTTCTAATTATCGTTTAAAGGGGACCCCAATCCCACGCAAATAAAACAGCAATTCATCTTTGGAAGATGCTGTTGTACAAATAGTCACATCCATACCACGCAGTTTATCCAAATCTGTATTTGATTCTGGAAATATAGAATCATCGACAATTCCAAATGAAAAATTGCCACCTTTATCACAACCGCTCTGATTCAAGCCTCTAAAATCCCGAATTTTGGGCAATGAAACATACAGTAAATTTGTTAAAAAATTTAACATGCGCTGTGATCGAAGCGTTACCTTACAACCAACAATCTGACCTTCACGCAATTTAAAATTCGATATGGATTTTTTAGCTCGTGTAAATACTGGTTTCTGACCCGTGATAGCGTAAAACAATTCATAAGTTTTATCAAGAACAGCCGAATTTGTTATCGCTTCTCCTAAGCCTCTATGAATAATAACTTTAGTAATTTGGGGAATTAGATGGGGGTTTGTGTAACCATACTTCTTTTTTACATCTAACTCTGTCTTTTTAATAATATCTTTTATATCTTTCATAACCATGTTCCCTTAAAATGTTTGACCGGATGCCTTTGCTAAACGCTTCTTTTCGCCATCTTTCAGATATGTAAATCCCACACGTGTTGCCACGGATTTTTTAGGACATACAATAGCAACATTTGAAACATCTAAAGGCGCGGGAAAATCAACAATCGCGCCTTCAGCTTTATCCGATTTTTTGCGATGCTTTTTTAAAACATTAATACCTTCGACAACAACCTGAGACACATGATTATCTTTGTAGATGCATCGAAGAACAACACCGGTTTTCCCCTTATCTTTACCGCATGTTACGATTACCTTATCATCTTTTTTAATTTTATTTGCCATATAGTACCTCAAACAACCTCTTCTGCTAATGAAATTATTTTCATAAAATTATTTTCTCTAAGTTCTCGGGGAATCGGACCAAAAATCCGGGTGCCTTTTGGATTGCCATCTTTATTAATAATAACGGCTGCATTATCATCAAAACAAATAACGGTACCATCTGGACGTCTTTTTTTGCGAACAGAACGAACAACCACTGCTCTTACAATTTCAGATTTTTGGACGTATCCTCCCGGATTGGCAACTTTTACTGTTGCAACAATAACATCCCCTAGAGAAGCATATCGACGACCTGTGCTACCACAAACACTAATACATAGTATTTTTTTTGCACCAGAATTATCTGCAACATTTAATACTGTTTCTTGTTGTATCATCAGGCAGCCACCATTCCCACAACGCGCCATTTCTTTTTAGCACTCAACGGTCTGCAGCTAACAAAATAAACAGAATCCCCAACAGAATACTGATTATGTTCGTCATGCATAAGTGCTGACCATGTAACTCGTACCACCTTTTTGTAAAAAGGGTGAGAACGACGCGTTTCAACCGAAACCTTCACAGTCTTATTCCCAGATCGAGATATAACAATACCTCGTGTTTTTTTTAACGATTTACTCATTGAATTTCCTTTCGTTTAAAATAGTATATATTTGAGCAATCTCTTTTCGCAATTTTGAAAAAAGAGATGAGTCAAATCCATCCGCCCGCATGTTTGACAACCGATAACCGGTATACAACTTGGATTTTTCTCCTACCATTTTCAATAACTCGTCCGAAGAAAGTGCTCTCAATTCCTTAATTTTTGTGGTCATTGATCCCAAACCTCTTTCTTAATAAATTTAGACTTGATCGGCAACTTGTGTGAAGCCAATCGCAACGCTTCACGCGCAACATCTGGCGTAACACCGCTTAATTCAAAAAGGACATGCCCCGATTTAACAACAGCCACCCAATATTCAGGTTGCCCTTTTCCTTTTCCCATACGTGTTTCTTGTGGAATCTTAGTGACACTTTTATCGGGAAAAACACGAATCCAAACCTTCCCACCTCGTTTTATGTACCGTGTTAATGCACGTCGAGCGGACTCAATCTGTCGCTGAGTAAGCCAAACATTTTCCAAAGCAATTAACCCATAATCACCAAAAGAGATTGAATTGCCAGATTGCGCTTTACCTCTATTTCGTCCACGTTGAGACTTGCGATACTTGGTTCGACTAGGCATTAACACGGCGCGACTCCTTCACATTTCTAGTGTATGTATTGGTTGGAGCAAAGTCTTTTTTAACTGAAAATGACTCACCATGATTAACCCATACCTTTACACCAATTTTACCATATATTGTATGAGCTTCTGTTAAACAATAATCAATCTTAGCCCGAATAGTATGTAATGGCATACGACCTTTTTGGTACCATTCATTTCTTGCAATTTCCACACCCCCCAAACGACCGGAGCATTTAACCTGAACACCCTCTGCGCCTGCTTTTAATGCCGATTGGACCGCTAACTTCATGGCACGACGAAAAGGAATCCTTTTTTCCAACTGAACAGCAATCATTTCCGAAAGAAGCTTAGCACTTTTATCCGGAGACTTTTCCTCAATAACATTCACGCTAAAATGCTTACCAAAAACGCGTGTGATTTTTTCTCTAAAACGCGTTATTGACTCACCAGCCTTACCCAAAATAACACCAGGCTTTGATGTATGAATATCAATCAATACATGATCATTGCCTTTTCGACGAATAATTACTTTTGATATAAACGCACGTCTCAGATTATCTTTTATAAATGCACGAATAGAGACATCTTCCAATAAAAAATCGGAATAATGTGAAATCGAAAACCAATTGTTTAAAAATTCCTGGACACCTTTTAAGCGAAAAGCCCTAGGATTAACTTTTTGACCCATGTGAGCCTCCTTCTTCCTTTAAAATTAATTCTACATGTGCAAATGGCTTATGTATCGCATACATGCGACCTCTTGCACGGGGTTGAAATCGTTTCATCCTGGGTCCTTCATTCACCATTAATGTCTGAATTTTAAGGTTTGTTGCAGCTATATCAAAATTATGTGATGCGTTCGCAACGCATGAATGAATTAGTTTATATAATATATCTGCACCTTTTTGTGGCATTAATCGTAATCGTTGCATGGCTATCTCCGGGGATAAATACCGGACTGTATCAGCAACTTTTCGAAGTTTTAAAGGGGAAATGCGAACATACTTTAAAGACGCTTTTACTAACTGATTACTATATTTGTTTGATTTTGACATAAAAAACCTTATCGATTTCCAGGATGGGCCTTAAACAGTCGGGTATAACTAAATTCACCCAATTTATGCCCAATCATATTTTCACTGATATAGACCGCAATATGCTTGATACCATTATGTACACCTATTGTATGTCCAATCATTGAAGGGATAATTGTACTTCTTCTAGACCATGTTTTAATCATTTTTTTAGAGCCGCTTTCATTAAGTGCATCAATTTTTTTGGATAAATGATCATCAACAAAATAGCCTTTTTTTGTGGAACGTGCCATATTTTACCTCTTTCTTGCACGAACAACATGCTTCAAACTTTTTCGTTTGGATCGTGTTCGAACATTAACCTTTTTACCATAAACAGAACGTGGTTCAGTTAAACCAATTGGAGCTCGACCTTCTCCTCCGCCATGTTTATGATCCACAGCGTTCATAACCGATCCACGTACCGTTGGACGAATATTACGCTTACGTTTTATACCAGCTTTACCGTCTCGCTTTAAAAAATGAGCATCATTTGAAACACGCCCATACGTTGCTGTACAGTTCAATAAAACCAATCGAATTTCTCCGGATGGGAGCCGAACAGAAGCATGTCGATCCGATTTTGCCATCAATGTTGCATAACAACCTGCTGAACGCACCAATTGAGCACCTTTATTTGGGAAAAGTTCAATATTAAAGATGGATGAGCCTACAGGAATTTTATATAAAGGCAAACACGATCCCACATTAATGTCCGCATTTTCACCTTCCCCAACACGATCCCCCACACGAATACCTCTAGGTGCAAGAATATATTTTCTGGCACCTGAGTTGGATCGAATCAGAGAAATAAATGCTGAGCGATTTGGATCATATTCAACTGACTCAACAACGGCCTCTGAAGATGTGTTTCGCTTAAAATCTATCTTGCGAAACAATCGCTTAACACCACCGCCTTGATGACGAACAGTTAGTTGTCCATAATTATTTCTACCACTGGAACGCTGCAATCGCGATACCAATGGCTTATAGGGTGCATGTCCGGTTAATTCTTCGTTCAATAGCGTGCGTTTATTCCGCATACCGGGAGTTATTGGACGATAACTTTTTTTTGCCATTTTTAAGAAGCCTCCTCCAAAGCCTGTATCTTTTCTTTTGTGAAGACATAAGCTTTACGACGCTCTAATGTTGCGCCAACCACACGTCCACGACGAACCGATTTTGACATGCTTTTCAATACATTGACACGCTTTACAGAAACATTATAATACGATTCTACAAAACGCTTGATATCAATTTTTGTTGCACTTGAATCAACCAAAAATGTATAACAATTTGATTCACTCAAGCGCGCCGTTTTTTCTGTTACAACAACTTGCTTAATCATTGATCACCTCTATCTTTAAACAATCCATCAAACGCAGAAGGTGTATAAACAATTGAATCTGCACGAAGAACATCCTCAATATTTAATGAATGAACATTATTGAAATATAAATTTGGTAAATTCTTAATGGTCAAAAACAATGTCACATCATCCGAGTTAAACACATCCATAATCACTAAATAGCTTTTTTTATTGGAAACAAGTGGCGAAAAATCAGCTGCTTTTTTTATAGCCTCATCTTTCACTAAAACAACAGATTCCGATACTTTTGAGAGCAAAAGCTGTTTTAATGTTGAGAGAAAAAAAGTTTTGTTTGATTTTCGTTTGACTCGACGGGGTTTAGGTCCAAAGACAACCGCTCCACCAACTTTCAAAGGAGACCGAGATGTTCCCTGACGCGCTCTACCCGTTCCTTTTTGCTTGTATGGTTTTGCCCCACCCGAATCAAAATCACGTCGATTCATCGTGTTTGCATATACAAAACGATCATTTTTTTGAGTGGTCAAAATTAAATGAACATTGCCAGACAAATTGTCTGAAACAGATACACTATCGAAAGACAAAGCCTGACCTTTTGTATCGGTTGTAGATACTGAACTAATTGTGTAAGTACTCATTCATCAACTCCTGTTACAAATACTGTGCCCATTTTACCTGGAATCGCACCTTTAAAGAAAAGATGCTGACCATCAATCTTCATTAACTCTAAGTTTTTTGCTGTCACAGTTTCATTTCCATATCGCGTATGCATTTTCTTACCTTTTTTAACACGACCAGGAGTTGTGGCCTGACCAATAGATCCCAAAAGGCGATGATTTTTTGATCCATGTGACATAGGACCTCTTTGATGATTCCATGCCTTAATAGCACCCGTAAATCCGCGACCTATTGTTTTAGACTGAACATCATACCGACGATTACAAACAAATATGGACGGATCAATAACAGATTGCAACTCAAAAGACAACGGCGATTCTACTCTAAACTCTTTAAAGTGCTTAAAGTACAGATCCCCGCTAAACTGACCAAGATGAGGTTTATTAATCCGATTTTTATTGACCGAATCGTATGCCACAACAACCGAGGAATAACCATCCTTTTCAATTGTTTTATGACGATATATGTAGTTATCATATGCACGAACAACGGTAACCGGAATAATCTCACCAGACTCAGCAACAATTTGAGTCATTCCTAATTTTTTTCCAACTATAAACTTTTTTTTGAATGTCATATTTTATCCCAGCTCAATTTCAATATCAACACCAGACGCTAAATCAATACCCATCAATGCATCGATAGTCGATGAAGGGGGATCAATAATTTCGAGTAATCGCTTATAAATACGAATCTCATAGTGTTCACCACCACGCTTATTAACATGCGGTGACTTTAACACACACCAAACCTTCTTTCGAACCGGTAGTGGGACTGGTCCCACTACCTTAGCACCGGACTTTTCAGCCGTACTAACAATTTTAATTGTCGCGGCATCTAAAGAACGATGATCAAATGACTTTAGACGAATCCGAATTTTATGCTGAGGCTTTGATACAGAAACGGATTTTGATTTATTTTTTTTTGCTAATGCTGCCACGGAAATCTCTTACTCAATAATTTTAGTAACAACCCCGGCCCCAACGGTTCGGCCACCTTCTCGAACAGCAAAACGCAACCCTTCTTCACAAGCAACAGAAGTAATCAAATTAATTGTCAATCGGGTGTTATCTCCAGGCATAACCATATCTGTTCCTTCAGGCAAAATAACTTCACCGGTTACATCGGTTGTACGAATATAAAATTGAGGACGGTATCCTTTAAAAAATGGCGTGTGACGGCCACCTTCTTCTTTTTTAAGGACATAAACCTCCGCCTCAAACTTTTTGTGAGGAGTAATTGAACCAGGAGCACATAAAACCTGACCCCTTAAGATATCATCTCTCTCAACACCACGCAAAAGAGCACCGATGTTGTCACCTGCCTGACCAGAATCCAACAACTTACGAAACATTTCTACTCCAGTAACTGTGGTTTTTCTAACTGAATCCGACATTCCAACGATTTCAACTTCATCACCAACATTAACAATGCCTCGTTCAACACGACCGGTACTTACTGTTCCACGACCTGTTATACTAAAAACGTCTTCAACGGGCATCAAAAAAGGTTTTTCCGTATCACGAACAGGCTGAGGAATATATGAGTCAACCGCATCCATCAAATCCCATATTGGTTTTGCATCTGGATTTTCTCGAGACGAATCTGGCGATTCCAATGCCTTTAATGCCGACCCTCTGACAAACGGAATATCATCACCAGGAAATTCATATTTACTTAATAGTTCACGCATTTCCATTTCAACCAAATCCAACAATTCTTCGTCATCTACTTGATCGCACTTATTCAAAAACACGACAATATTAGGGACGTTTACCTGACGCGCCAATAAAATATGTTCCCGAGTTTGAGGCATTGGTCCATCCGCTGCACTAACAACCAAAATAGCGCCATCCATTTGAGCCGCACCAGTAATCATATTTTTAATATAATCCGCGTGACCAGGGCAATCTACGTGAGCATAATGACGATTATCTGTTTCATACTCAACGTGAGCTGTAGCAATGGTAATACCTCTTTCACGCTCCTCAGGAGCAGAGTCGATTTGATTATAATCCCGCTTTTGAGCGTGTCCAACTGAAGACAAAACACTGGTGATGGCGGCAGTTAATGTTGTTTTGCCGTGGTCAACGTGACCAATTGTACCAATATTTACGTGTGGTTTATTCCGTTCGAATTTTTCTTTTGCCATTTTATTACTCCTTTTCTTTTGATGATTTCTCAGTCAATTCTTTGTATAGCTGTTTAGAAACTTCACTATAACCAAAAAATTGCATTGTGTAAATACCTCGACCTTGGGTAAATGATCGCAGCGCTGTAGCATAACCAAACATATCTCCCAAAGGAACCTTGGCCTCAATTTCTTTGTTGCCTTGATTATTGTCAGACATTTTTTCAATTTTCCCTTTGCGAGAATTTAAGTCACCAATAACATCCCCCATATAATTTTCAGGCACTTCCACTTGAACATCCATGATTGGTTGTAAAATAAGTGGGTTGGCAGACTTAAATGCCTCTTTGACAGCGTATGAAGCCGCTATTTGGAAAGCGATATCGGATGAATCCACATTGTGAAACGAGCCATCTTTTACAACGACTTTAACATCCACAACAGGGTAACCCGCTACAACACCGGAAACAAATAGATTTTTCACACCTTTTTCAACGGATGGAATGTACTCTCTTGGAATTGAACCACCAACAACTTTATTTTCAAATACAAATCCTTGACCACGCTCGAGAGGCACAACATCCAATATAACGTGTCCATACTGACCTCGGCCACCGGTTTGTTTGATGAACTTACCTTCTCCTTCAGCTGCTTTTGAAATCGATTCCTTGTACGCAACTTGAGGCTGACCAATATTGGCATCAACACCAAATTCTCGTAATAATCGATCCACAATAACCTCTAAATGCAATTCACCCATTCCCGAAATAATGGTTTGCCCTGTTTCTTGATCCGTTGAATAGGAAAACGTTGGATCTTCATCCGATAACTTTTCGAGAGACTTCGAAAGCTTCTCTTGATCCGACTTTGTTTTTGGTTCAATAGCAACAAAAATAACTGGCTCTGGGAACTCAATATTCTCAAGCATAAACGTTTGATTTTCTGCAGCTAACGTATCCCCGGTTCGGGTATTTTTCAAACCGATTACCGCAACAATATCGCCTGCTTTAGCAACTTTTAATTCCTCACGTGTATTAGCGTGCATTTGCATAATTCGACCAACACGCTCTTTTGTATCGGAAACGGTGTTATAAACATACGATCCCGCATCCAGCTGCCCCGAATAAACTCTAAGATATGTTAACTTACCCACAAAGGGATCCGTCATGATTTTGAATGCCAACGCTGAAAAGGTTTCTTTACTATCCGGCTTTAAAGCAATGACATCACTAGAATCTTTAAACGTAGCTTTAATTGTCCCAACATCAATCGGTGATGGTAAAAAGTCAACAACAGCGTCCAACAACGATTGAACCCCTTTATTTTTAAAGGCGGACCCACAAAAAACAGGAATAACTTCTCCGGCTAATACACGAATACGTAAGCCCTTAATAATATCCTCTGCGTCGAGTGTGCCGTTTTCTAAATATGTCGTCAGTAAATTTTCATCCGCCTCAGCAACACATTCAATCAATATAGATCGTAATGTTTCAACGCGATCCAACATATCATTTGGAATATCACCTTCGTTTATAATTTCACCTTTATCACCATCAAAATAGAACGCTTTGTTTTTGATAAGGTCTACATAACCCACAAAATCCGATTCGGCTCCTATTGGATAATCAACAACAACAGGATTTGACGATAAGTTGTCTCGAATCATTGCAACAACACGATCAAAGTTGGCACCTGTTCGATCCATCTTATTGACAAAAGCCAAACGTGGAACCTTATATTTAACAGCTTGACGCCATACCGTTTCCGACTGAGGCTGAACCCCCGCAACTGCACAAAAAACCGCAATCATTCCATCCAAAACACGCAACGATCGCTCTACCTCTACAGTAAAATCCACGTGACCAGGGGTGTCAATAATATTAATAACATTATCTTTCCAAAAGCATGTTGTTGCTGCAGACGTAATAGTAATACCACGCTCTTGTTCTTGAATCATCCAATCCATGGTGGCATTACCATCATGAACCTCTCCAATTTTATGAGATCGGCCAGTATAAAATAATATCCGCTCAGTTAACGTCGTTTTACCAGCATCAATATGAGCAGCAATACCAATATTTCGTAATTTATTTAAATTATTTGCCATTTTTTTTTACCACCTGAAATGCGCGAACGCTTTATTGGACTCGGCCATTTTGTGCGTATCATCACGTTTTTTAGCAGAAGCACCAACATTGTTAAATGCATCGGTTAATTCTTGGGCTAAATTCTCAGCCATTTTTCGGCCCTTTCGCGAACGTGAAAATGAAATAATCCAATTCATTGCATGACCAACACCACGATCACGCGTAACTTCGACTGGAACCTGATACGTTGATCCACCAACGCGGCGGGACCGAACTTCCATTTGAGGCGCAATATTATCAATAGCCGTTTCAAATGCTTTTAATGGATCTTCCGACACATTTTTTGCCAAAATATCTAAACTAATATAAACAATGCCCTCAGCTATTGATTTTTTCCCATCACGCATAATTTTATTAATAAACTTTGAAACCATTTCGCTATTATACTTATAGTCTAATTTCAAATATCGCTTTGTACTTCGCTTTGTTGACAAACGATTCACCTACCCTTTCGGACGCTTCGCGCCATATTTAGATCGACCTCGACGTCGATTTTTTACGCCATCTGTATCCAACGCACCTCGAACAGTGTGATAACGAACCCCTGGCACATCCTTCACTCGACCACCGCGCGCCAATATAACAGCGTGCTCTTGAACGTTATGCCCCTCGCCACCAATATAGACCGTTACTTCTTCGCCCGATGTTAAACGAACACGCGCAACTTTACGCAAAGCCGAATTTGGCTTTTTGGGGGTTGTTGTGTAAACACGTGTACAAACACCGCGACGTTGTGGACACGCTTTTAAAGCTGGAGACTTTCCTTTCACTAATTTTTTAGTGCGTTTCTTTTTTACTAATTGATTTGTAGTTGCCATGTATACTCCTTAATATAACCCATAAGATCCAAGTGTAATTTTTGCCATATCAAATGTCAATACCACTAAATGTCAAATTCATCATGAGAAAACACCTTGCTTTCTTCCGTCAAACTTGCATCTACTCCTGCCTCTGTTCGTAAAACAACATGTTCATACTGGTTCAGTCCGGTACCCGCAGGAATTAATTTACCAATAATAACGTTCTCTTTGAGTCCGTACATGGTATCTTTTTTACCTCGGATAGCGGCTTCCGTTAACACCCGAGCCGTCTCTTGAAACGAGGAAGCCGATATAAAACTTTCTGTATTCAACGATGCTCGTGTAATACCTAACAATACGTTGCCGTACGTTATCAAGGGCTTATTATTTTTTTGAAATTCATTGTTCATATCTTCAACAATTTTATTATCAATTAATTCGTTAGGTAACAATGTTGATTCCCCGCCATCATTAATGATAACTTTACGAGTCATTTGTCGCACAATAACTTCTAGGTGCTTCAAATTAATAAAAACACCTTGAGAAAAATACACGCTTTGAATTTCATTAATTAAGTAAAGTTGTGTTTCAACAACACCTTTGGTCAACAATAGATCTTGCGGAGAAATAACTCCATCTGTAATCTGCTGGCCTTTGACAACCGACTGACCTGAAAAAACCAAAAACCGTGTTTTTGAAGGTAATTTATACTCTCGTTTTTCCCCCAATTCTGACAATATCGCCAATGCATAATAGTTTTCTCGACGATTGAATTCCACAATACCGTCGAATTCACTTAATATAGCCGAATTCTTGGGTTTTCGAGCCTCAAATAATTCTTCAACACGTGGTAATCCTTGAACAATATCTTTTGTTTTAGATGCCTCCAAATCGCTAACATACTCTCGAAACAATACATCGTTTAAAGATATTTTATCGCCATCTGCAACAAACAAGTCGGAACGCTTACTCGTTGTAAATATATTGGCAGGGGTATACGTTAATATAGACTTGGATCGGCTTTTCTCTTGAACAGATATAAACAATCCTGGTGTCGGAAGCTGAACATTTGTACCCAAATCGGTTGTAATTCCAATTTTATCGTACTGTTTGTATCCGACAAGCTTATCTGTAGATACATCAATAGTCAGTGTTTTATCCGGATCAAACAAAGCAATCTCGTAATCATCAGATCCCTCATCAAATAAACGTACAAATCCATCCAAATTTGATACCGAATATTGAGATGATGAATCATAGAGGGCAACAATATCTCCCTTTTTAACTTTTTGAGATGTCTTAACCTGAAGAACACTACCTTTTGGCAAAATAAAAGATTCACTGCCTTTACCCGATTCAATAGAAAACGTGGTGTCTTCAATAACCAGAATATCTTTTGATACACCATTATCCAATAATGCCGGTTGAAAAGAAGCCGGAAATATCACCGTGCCTGCACAAGGCGCTGTGATTGTATTCGCAGAAGCTTTACGTAAGTCAACTCCACCCGTGTGAAATGTTCTCATGGTTAACTGAGTTCCCGGCTCTCCAATCGATTGTGCCGCCACAATACCAATAGCCTCACCCAAATTCACCAATTTAGCAGTGCCCAAATCAAGCCCATAACATTTACGGCAAACACCTCTTCGTGTCTGACATGTGAATGTATTGCGTATTTTAAAGGCATTGATTTTGGCTTTTTTCATAGCCATAGCAACTGTTTTTGTAATAATATTACCGGCTTCAATAGACACATTTTCATACATGAAAGGCTCTGCAGCAATACGACCTTCTACCAACTCATGGACTGGAATAAGTACTTTGGTATTGTCTATTAAAGGATGAATAGTGACCGACATTGTTGTCCCACAATCTTCCTCTGTAATAATAACATCTTGAGCAACATCAACCAATCGACGTGTCAAATACCCCGAGTCGGCTGTACGCAACGCCGTATCAACCAATCCTTTTCGAGCACCATAACACGAAATAAAATATTCAGCTAACGATAAACCTTCTTTAAAATTGGATTTAATAGGGACTTTAATAGTTCTTCCCTGAGCATCGGACATCAATCCTCGCATACCCGCTAACTGTCTAACCTGGTCAATGTTTCCACGTGCACCTGAATTTGCCATTATAAATACATTATTTAACTGACCAAACTCATCCTCCATTTTATCGGAAATGTCACCAGATGCCCGTCGCCAAATCTCATTACTACGCAACTTAAATTCTTCTGCGGTAATTTTATTGTCCAACAATCGTTGATTAAGCTGCGCGACACTTTTATCCGCTTCATCCAATATGGCTTTTTTAACTGTGGGGACACGTAAATCATCAATTGAAATTGAAATGCCTGATAATGTAGCGTATTTAAAACCCAAGTCTTTTAAGTTATCCGCAAGTGCCGTAACAATATTATTTCCATAAGCAATATACCAATCATAAATTAAATCGCCCAATGCCTTTTTACCCAATACGGAATTAATAAAAGGCTCATCAACAATATCATAACCAAGGAAAACATCCCTCACTGTTCGATTAAATATAACCCGACCCATTGTTGTCGTAATACGTTCATTGTTAAATCGAATAACAATCGGACTATGAATCGTAATAGCGCGCAGCTCCCACGCTTTCCAAGCATCATCCATGGATTTAAAATATTTAGGCGGAGTATCTTTAAATTTAGAATTTTCCACTGTTAAGAAATAACAGCCCAGAATCATATCTTGTGTTGGAGTGACAATCGATTTTCCATTTGAAGGTGATAAAATATTATTGACAGATAGAATTAACAATCGACACTCTGCTTGAGCTTCAATAGATAATGGTACATGAACCGCCATTTGGTCACCATCAAAATCCGCATTAAACGCTGTACATACTAACGGGTGTACTTGAATAGCGGCTCCTTCAACCAATTTAGGCTCAAATGCTTGAATTCCCAATCGATGCAAGGTAGGTGCACGATTTAATAAAACCGACTGTCCTTTAATTACCTTCTCCAACACATCCCAAATAAACGATTCGCGATCTTCGATTTTACGCTTAGCCGCTTTAACATTGGTTACCAATCCTTGATTCACCAATTCATTGATAATAAATGGCTTGAATAACTCCAGAGCCATTTCTTTAGGCAAGCCGCATTGATGAAATTTAAGCTTAGGCCCAACAACAATAACGGAACGACCGGAATAATCAACACGTTTTCCCAGCAGGTTTTGTCGGAATCGACCTTGCTTCCCTTCAATGATGTTTCCCAATGATTTTAAAGGACGCCCATTGGATCCCGTTACCGCACGACCACGTTTGCCATTTGATATTAACGCATCAACAGCTTCTTGAAGCATCCGTTTCTCATTTCTAACAATCATATCCGGTGCCCCAATATCCAATAATCGCTTTAATCGATTATTACGATTAACAACACGTCTGTACAAATCATTTAAATCAGAGGTTGCAAAACGGCCCCCTTCCAATTGCACCATGGGTCGCAAATCCGGTGGCATAACGGGAATCGCATCCATAATCAACCATTCCAATTGATTTCCCGATGCATGTAATGATTCCAAAATGCTCAAACGCTTCGCTGTTTTAGCTTTCTTTTGTCCGGTTAACGTGGGAAACAAGTCTCTTAGAGATTGTATTGTATCCACAATATTCATGCTTTTCAAAATAACTTTTAATGCTTCCGCACCCATCTGCGCTTTAAAGGAATCACCATATTGCTCTTTTAATTCATAATACATTTCTGTAGAAATGATTTTTTTATAAGGTACAACATCTTCAATAGATGGATCTACCTGGGTAATGATGTAAGCATCGTAATAAACAACTTCTTCTAATTGTCGGGTTGTAATATCCAGTATTATACTCATGTATCCAGGAATACCTTTTAAAAACCAAATATGTGACACAGGACATGCTAAATCAATATGCCCCATTCGTTCACGACGAACCTTGGAATGCGTTACCTGGACACCACATCGCTCACACACAATACCGCGATACCGAATACGACGATATTTTCCACAAGAGCATTCCCAATCTTTGACTGGACCAAAGATCTTCTCACAAAACAATCCCTTTCTTTCCGGTTTAAAGGTTCTATAATTAATGGTTTCAGGCTTCTCAACCTCACCATAAGACCAATACCGAATTTTATCTGGAGAAGCTAAACCAATTTGCAAATAATCAAAATCAGTGGAATCCGTAACTAACATTAATATACCTCCTTAACGGTTATCAATTTCTTCATTATCGACAGTCATAACACGAATATCCAATGCAATGGACCGCAATTCTCGTAAAAGAACCCGGAACGATTCCGGTGTGCCAGGCTTAGATAGGGTTTTCCCCTTAATAATCGATTCGTAAGCACGCGCACGGCCTGTCAAATCGTCTGATTTAACCGTTAACATTTCTTGCAATGTATTGGCTGCACCATATGCTTCTAAAGCCCATACCTCCATCTCCCCAAATCGTTGTCCACCATATTGCGCTTTTCCTCCCAATGGTTGCTGAGTTACTAGCGAGTAAGGACCTGTTGATCGAGCATGAATTTTATCGTCCACCAAGTGAATCAATTTTAAAACATACATGTATCCAACGGTAACATCTCGTTCAAAAGGTTCCCCCGTCCGACCATCTCGAAGAGACACTGTTCCTGTTGGTTTAATCCATTCATACCCAGGAATTTTAGATGCAGCTGTCAAACGTTCCTCTAACTTATCTACCGATGCATTGGGAGCAACAACTTCATCAAACGATTGGGCCATGTAATTTTCTCCCAAAGCATGAGAAGCCATTCCCAATAATGTTTCAAACAACTGTCCAACATTCATACGCGATGGGACCCCCAATGGATTCAATATAATATCCAATGGCTGACCATTTGGTAAAAATGGCATATCTTCTTCTGGCAATATCGTCGAAACAACACCTTTGTTTCCATGTCTACCGGCCATCTTATCGCCAATAGATACGCGCCTAAGTTGAGCAATATAAACACGCACCAATGTATTAACACCCGGTGACAAATCATCGCCATTATCTCTAGAAAAAACCCGAACACCAATGACTTTGCCCGATTCTCCCGATGATAATCTTAAAGATGTGTCCTTCATGTCGCGAGCTTTATCACCAAAAATAGCTCTCAGCAACTTTTCTTCTGCTGGCGGCTCACTCTCTCCTTTAGGCGTAACCTTACCCACCAAAATATCGCCAGCGCTAACCATAGCACCCACACGAATAATTCCATTTTCGTCTAAATTTGCCAAAGCATCTTCTGACACATTCGGAATTTCAGGAGTCAGTTCTTCTGGACCAAGCTTGGTTGTTCGCACATCCACTTCATATCGATGAATATGTACAGACGTAAAAACATCTTCTTTAACCAGTCGTTGCGAAATAACAATAGCATCCTCAAAGTTATACCCTTCCCATGGCATAAACCCAACCAAAATATTGCGACCTAACGATAACTCCCCTCTAGACGTGGATGACCCATCCGCAATCAGATCCCCCTTTTTTATTGACTGCCCTTTTTCAACAACAGGTTTCTGATTCCGACACGTATTCTGATTGGTACGCTGATACTTTTGTAACTCATATACACGTTGACCATTACTCGATTCCACCGTAACTGATGTTGAATCGGAATGAGCAACGACCCCATCCTCATCCGCAACAATCAATACTTCCGTGTCACGAGCTACAATCGATTCCAACCCCGTTCCAATGTAGGGTGCCTCTGCGTGTAATATAGGCACTGCTTGACGTTGCATGTTCGCACCCATCAAGGCTCTATTGGCATCATCATGTTCCAAAAAAGGGATTAATCCACAAGCAACCCCCAAAAGCTGACGAGGCGAGACCCCAATATATTGAATATTCTCAATGGGTGTAAAATGGAAATCTCGTTGGTATCGTGTAACAATTTGGGTGCCTTGAATGACCCCATTTTTAACGGGAGAGTCCCAGGGAGCGATGTAAAAATTTTCTTCAATATCTGCTGACAAGTAATCAACATGATCCGTTATTTTACCTTTAACCACCTTGTAATAAGGTGTTTCAACAAATCCATATTTATTGACACGGGCAAATGTCGCCATGGGACCAATAAGACCTGCATTCGGCCCCTCTGGGGTTTCAATGGGACAAATTCGTCCATAGTGAGTGGGGTGAATATCCCGAACCTCATAACCCGCGCGTTCTTTCGTTAACCCTCCCGGCCCCAATGCACTGAGTCGGCGCTTATGAATAACCTCCGCCAAGGGATTCGTCTGATCTAAGAACTGTGATAGCTGCGAACTACCAAAAAACTCTCGCATCACTGCCACCAAGGGACGGATGTTGATCAGACTTTGTGGCGTTACGGATTCAGTGGCCTTTAAAGCCATTTGTTCTTTAATAAGTCGTTCTAACCGAATCAATCCAATTCGAAATTGCCTCTGCAATTGTTCTCCAACCGTTCGAACACGCCGATTTCCCAAATGATCAATATCGTCAGTCAACCCACGATTCTGAGTTAAATCAACCAAGTAACGGATAGAATTAATAATATCATCCCTTGTTAACGCATTGGTTGTGACCGGTGGATCATAACTGAACCGTTGATTCAATTTATGCCGCCCAACATCGGACAAATCATATTTGTCTTCATTAAAAAATAACGTGTCTAACAACGCTTTTGCCCCTTGCAACGTTACTGGGTCTCCAGAACGAAGACCTTTGTGCAAGTCAATTAAAGCCTCTTCTTCACTTGTAAAAGGAAATTTTGTGAATGTTGTCTCAAATAAATCGCGGTGCCCGATACGATTGATAAATTCATCTTCTGAAAAACCCAACGCGGACAAGAGAAGCGTTAATGGAATTTTCTTTGCTTTATTTAAATGAGCATAAAAAAACTGTTTGCTGTCAACTTCAATTTCAAGCCAAGCTCCTTTTGCAGGAATAATAGCTGCCGTATAGTCTTGAAAGCCAGGAATGCCAGGTGTTTTTTCCCGAAAATATATACCTGGTGATCGTATAAATTGACTAACAATCACCCGCTCTGTTCCGTTAACTAAAAATGTACCACTATTTGTCATTAATGGAATATCACTTAAGAAAACCGTTTGTTCTTGTATTTCACCGGTCTCAACCGTAATCAATCGAACTGGAACACGAAGCGATGATGCATACGTCAATTCACGTTTGCGCATATCTTCATATGACAGCTCTGGCTCACCCAATGTAATACCTTCTAAAAACTCTAACTGATATTTGCCCCCATATCCCACGACAGGCGATATTTTTTGCAACTCTTCCTGTATACCCTCTTTTAAAAATCGCTGAAATGACGCAACTTGCAAATCAAGCAAGTTTGGTACAGCTAATTTTTCTTGTGGTGCATCATCATGAAGAAGAACACGCTCTCGATATTTTTTATGTTTAGACAACTTTCACCTCAATTAAATAAAAAAGCCTGGGACTTTATTGCAATAAATTATCCCAGGCATTCAAGAAAATAGATTATTTCAAATCAACTGTTGCGCCTTGCTCTTCTAACTTTGATTTAATTTGCTGAGCCTCTGCCTTATCAACACCTTGTTTAACAGGCTTTGGTGCCGAGTCTACCAGTTCTTTAGCTTCTTTTAAACCCAAACCGGTTAATTCACGAACGGCCTTAAGCACCTGAATTTTCTTATCACCAGCCGATGTTAAAATAACATCAACCGTATCATTTTGATCATCCGCATTATCACCGGCATCGCCTGCTGGAGCTGCCACAGCAACTGCTACTGGAGCTGCAGCTACCACACCAAATTTATCCTCAAGGGCTTTAACCAATTTTGACAACTCAAGAACGGTAAGTTTTTCAACAGAATCAATAATTCCTTTCGCTTCTTTACTTAATTCAATTTCGACTGTTGTTTCTTCAGACATTTTTTCCTCCTAATTTTTTATTCTTAATCGCTTCTAATGAATACACAAGTCCCCTTAACGGAGATCCAACACCCATAACAAAACGACTAATTACTGATTGTAAACCGCCCACAAACTGACCCAAAAGAACCTGTTTTGACGGAAGTTTCGATAACGCCTTAACATCATTTCCTGATAGAAATGCGCCATCTAGATAGCCCCCTTTAACGACTAATGCTTCGTTGCTAGACAAAAATTTATAGACTTCTGAAGCAACTTGCGGACACTCTTTTTTAGATACAACCAAAGCTGTTGGACCTGCCAAAACAGAATCCGGGAAATCCATATTTAATCCGGAAAGCGTCCTCTTGATCAAGCTATTCTTCATAACAATATAAGATGCATCCAATGGTCGTAAAGCGGAGCGCAATGTTTGTATCTGAGAAACCGTTAGGCCACGATACTCTGTAAAGAAAATGGCATCGGAAACCGTTAACTCCTCGGTGAGAGTATCTATTTTGGACTGCTTCACTGCCTGTATTTGTGCTCTATTTGACATTTATTGATTACCTTTCCACTTAATATCGAGGGTTTTAATCTTAATTCCAGGCCCCATAGTAGAGCAGATTGTAATGGATTTCAAGTATATTCCTTTTGCCTTTGCAGGCTTCAACTTATTGATTTGAGAATACACTACATTGAAATTGTCTACAAGCTTTTGCACATCAAAATTAATTTTTCCAATAACCAAATGAACATTACCCTCTTTATCATTTCGAAATGCCGATTTACCGGCTTTAAATTCCGCGATAGCCGATAAGACGTCCGTGGTAACCGTTCCCGATTTGGGGCTTGGCATTAACCCACGAGCACCCAACAAACGACCCAACTTACCCAATTTTGGCATTACTTTAGGTGTAGCAATCATCAAATCAAAATCCAACCACCCATCGGATATTTTCTTCAAGACATCATCCAAACCACATTCAATAGCACCCGCATCCAAAATCGGTTGCACAACCGTATCATCTGTAATCACAACAATACGAACATCTTTTCCGGTGCCATGAGGCAATACAAGGGTACCCCGAACCAACTGATCCGCATGACGTGGATCAATTCCCAGTGAAAAATGAGCCTCCACTGTTTCATTGAATCCCGCACTTGCAACCGATTGACAAAGCTCCAAGGCATCCTGGGGATTGTATTCAATCGAAAAATCGTGCTTGTCTAATACAGCCTGACGTTTTTTGGTCATGATGACACCACCTCTATCCCCATACTTCGAGCCGTACCGGCAATAATTTTTTCCGCGGCCTCAATATGGAATGCATTCAAATCGGGCAACTTTTTCTCAGCAATGCTACGAACATCGGCTGTGGTTAAAGATGCTACAATATCCCTCCCTGGCATATTGGATCCTTTGGGAATGTTAATAGCCATTTTTATTAATTCCGATGCGGGAGGGGTTTTTAATACAAATGAAAACGTCCCGTCTACGTATGCCGTAATTTCAACTGGAATTACTTCACCTGGTCGATCACTGGTTTGATCGTTATAAGCTTTGCAAAATTCAGGGATTTTCAAGCCTGCCTGACCTAACGCAGGTCCCACTGGGGGAGCTGGATTAGCCTGACCACCTTTTATCTGAAGTTTTATAACTGTTTTAACTTGCTTTTTTTTTGCCATATACGCTCCTTTTTATTTATCTATATATTTCTCAACTTGATCAAAATCCAACTCGACAGGGGTTTCTCGTCCAAATATAGATATTAACGATTTTAATTTACCCCGATCTGGATTAATCTCTGAGATAATCCCAGTATATCCACGAAACGGCCCGGAAATTACTTTTATACCCTCGTTCAACTCAAAATCGACCTCAATCTTTTTCATTTTTTCACCAAGTTGACGAAGTATACGGTTAATTTCTTCGGATGAAACAGGGGTTGGCTCATTACGTGTACCCACTAATTTTGATACACCAGGCAATCGTCGCAACTGATACCAAGCCGATTCATCGGGCTTCATTTGTACAAACAAATACCCAGGAAACATTTTTTTTAATTTTTCACGACGCTCATTATTTTTGATCTCAACCGTTTCTTCTTCAGGAAGCAATACACGCAAAACAATATCCTTAAACTCATTTTCCATCATATACAATATACGATCCCGCACTTTTTGCTCATGTAGAGCATAACATTGAATAATGTACCACAAATGATCGCCATCCCCGTCAACCGCATCACTCGAATCTGTATCGGAATCCAATTCATCAAAGTCACTATCCGATTCATTCGGTTCAACGCCGTTAGTGAAATCCTCTAAATCGGATTTATCTTCATACTGTGTTACTTCATCATTCATATAAACTACCTCTCAATGATTCCTAATGCTAAAAATTATTGTCGAAAACAAAAAATCGCAAATGGCTATGTATGCTGTAAAAGAAAATACCATAATCACAACAATTATAGAAGACCTAAAAATAAAATCACGCTTGGGCCAATCGATTTTTTTGAACTCGGCTTGAAAGTTATAAAGAGGGCTATGTTTTTTTGTCATTATTAAAAGTACCTTGATTCATAATTATGGCAGGCTCGGTCGGACTCGAACCGACAACACTCGGTTTTGGAGACCGATGCTCTACCGATTGGAGCTACGAGCCTAACATTACCATGTTACCTACTCCAATACGTTAATACGTATCGGGCTGATCGTCAATTAAAAAACACATTGTATATTTTAGACATTTGCCAAGCTCCATGTAATTTGTGGCCAACCCTTCTTTCAAAAAAATCGAATTGTTTTACATGAATGCATGTGATACAATTCTGAGATGCGGATATTAAGGTTTTAAAATCCGTAATTATAGTTCAGGAGTTTAATAATGTTTGCAGTTGTTGAAATTAATGATAAACAGCATTTGGTTCAGGAAGGGGATGTATTCGTTATCGATGGATTGATTGATAGTGAAACCATATCGTTCGATGGTGTCTTAATGGTTCAAAATCAATCCAACATTACATATGGTGCGCCTTATGTTCAAAATGCCTCTGTTCAAGCAAATGTTGTAACTGCAGGTAAGCGAGAAAAAGACATCGTATTTAAATTCAAACGAAAAACTGGTTACAAAGTCACTCGGGGGCATCGTCAAAAATCAACGTTGATACGCATTACATCCATTAATGATGGATCGTCCACAACAAATAAATAATAAGGAGAATTATAAATGGCTCATAAAAAAGGTAAGGGAAGTACACGAAATGGTCGGGATAGCGAATCCAAACGTTTGGGGGTCAAGCGTTATGGTGGCGAGCAGGTTACGGCTGGTTCCATTTTAGTACGTCAGCGTGGCACACGGTTTTTACCAGGGGATCATGTGGGGTTGGGTAACGACTTTACATTGTTTGCAAAAGTGGACGGTGCAGTCTCATTTAAATTTGTAAAAAAGAACAAGAAATCGGTTCATATTATTCCGTCTACAACGGGATGATCATTTTAGGGGGGGATGGTATTTTTACAGGTTTTAATACATAAATCTATGTCTGATGTGGATACATGTGCTACTAGCACTCCTAATTTTGTTGATCTGGTTGAGTTAACCGTTATTTCTGGTAACGGTGGCAACGGAAAAATTAGTTTTCATAGAGAAAAATTTGTTCCAAAAGGTGGTCCTGATGGTGGCGATGGTGGCGATGGTGGCGATATTTTTTTAAAAGCTACACAACGGATTAGTACATTTCTAGATATATCATCCAAACGCGTTATTAAGGCCGGTCATGGTGATGATGGCAGTCGGCGTCGGCAGCATGGTAAACGTGGTAAAAACAGTATTGTTGATGTGCCATGTGGCACGATTGTTTCAAGTAATGGCCATATATTGGGTGATTTGACCCATGATGGGGATACGGTGATGGTTGCCAAAGGTGGCAAAGGCGGTAAAGGAAATCCCCATTTTTCATCGTCAAGCAACCAGACCCCACGCAAAGCAACATCTGGAAAACCTGGAATAACCTGTCAATTGCGCTTGGAACTCAAAATTATTGCGAATATTGGATTCGTTGGGTATCCCAACGCGGGCAAGTCCACGTTATTGAAAACACTCACTCAATCCAATCCTAAAATTGGCAATTACCCATTTACAACGTTGCATCCCAATTTAGGTGTACTTAAACACAATAATCATGAGTTGGTTATTGCCGATATGCCAGGTATTTTGGAACGTGCCTCTGAAGGTATTGGTTTAGGCAATCAATTTTTAAGGCATATTAGTCGCACCGCTGTTTTGGTATTTGTTATTGAACCAACACTACCGGATGTATCGGATATATTGTCTACATTGAACACCCTTAAAAATGAACTGAATACATACGACCCCACATTATTGTCCGAAAAAAAAAACCTGGTCGTTGTTTCTAAAACCGATGTACTATCCCCATCGGATTTATCGACACTGCAAACGATATTGGGCGATACGTCCTTTATTCCACTATCCTGCTATTGGAATAACGGCATTGATGCGTTGAAAGACACGCTTATTAAAATGGTATATGACACGAATCGTTCTTAAAATTGGAAGCAATCTCTTAACTGACGCATCGCATCGCTTGGATGTGACCAATATGACGTCGTTAATTTTTCAGGTTGCCGATTACACCATGCATCATCCAGACATTGAATTTATTATTGTAAGTTCCGGAGCGATTACATCCGGATCACGTCACATTCAACAAACATTAAATACATTATCCGAAAAACAGGCCGCCGCATCTGTTGGGCAAATAATACTGTTTCAGCAATACTATGAATTGTTTCAACAAAAAAATCGGTGTGTTGGGCAACTATTACTCACCAAAGATAACTTTGACGATTCTATAAAGACCGCCAATATTACAACAACCATTAATACGCTTTTACTCAATCATGTTATTCCGATTATTAATGAAAATGATTCCGTATCCACTGACGAAATTCAGTTTGGCGACAATGATCAACTCGCATCCGTGTTAGCTATTGAAATGGCAGCCGATATACTAATCTTGTTAACCAATGTAGACGGGCTATTGGATGATACCAATACCGTGGTTCAACAATTATCGGCCATTACATCACGCGAACTGGGTTGGGTTGATTCTCGATTGTCCTCATCCAATTCGCGGGGCGGCATGTCCTCCAAATTATTAGCCGCATCAAATGCATTAGCCGCAGGCATCGATGTCCGTATTGGAAACGGACGCCGACCAACCATTGTTGCCGATTTGCTAGAAAAAAAAGGTGTCGGAACGTTTATAGACGCCTAAAGCCCCCATGGGTTACATTGAATCGGCTTTTTAAAAATATGATCCAATACGGTATGTTGTGACAATCGCATAGCGTATAAGCACACAAAAAACCCAGCGATCTCCACCATTTAAGAGACATTTTTTAAAAATTTGTGCTCTATATAAAAAGGAGGCGGCCTTTCGGCCGCCAAGTGTGTGATGAGATTACAACTTTATTAATAAAATATCTATGCCAATATTTTGGAGGGATTTCGACAGATTTTTTTTTACATATTGTATATAATACAATTATAGAGTTATTTTGTACAACAATAATACTAATGCGCCCCGATTTTTTAACAGAACATACCCTTAGCCATATCGAAAATAAACTGAGGTACGAAAATGGTACAGCTCAACTATAATAAGGGAATACCATCTTAATAATCTTTGGTTGTGAACCAACTGCGGGGAATCCATCGGTTGATGGTACCACGGCACATGGCCGACTCATTGATGGTAATGGATCCAGCCCACGTTTTTAAAAATACCTGTATCACACAACTACCCCAGTTTACGTTTTTTGAGATGATCCCACAGGATTTGTTGGTCTTGGACAGACCACTCGGATAAGGGTTTGGATTGAAGCAGGGGTTCCAGCTGATTACATTGCTCTATAAACGCACGATAATAGCTGCGTAAGTGATCTTCTGCAGATATGTCCCACTGCTCACAGATAGACACAACCGCCCATAACAGCGGACCCAGGTTATCCCCTGTGGTTGAATGATCCCGCATCATTTGCAATAATGCCTGTTGCCATACATGAGCGTCTGTATCAAGGGCTACTGGATTTAACCCCCAGTGCGTGATTTTCTTTTGAATCTTTTGTGATTGTTGCAAGGATGGACCATTTGCCGGAACCGAATGCAATACCGATTTTCCCGATTGCTCCGATTGCTTAATCGACTCCCATTGCTGCATAACATCCGCCACCGATTCGGCCTTTTTATCGCCAAAAACATGGGGGTGCCGACGAATCATTTTCTGACAACAGTGCGTAATAACATCCGTCAATGAAATACCATACCGCTCTTGGCTTAATTGCGTTAGCATCACCACATGCAGTAAATGATCACTGAGTTCGTCGATAATCGCATCGGGTTGAGCCGACTCAATGGCGTCCACCAATTCATACGCTTCTTCAATAATATAAGGCGTTAACGATTCTAAGGTCTGCTCTTTATCCCAGGGACACCCGTTCGGACCACGGAGTTCGGTGATAATCCCTTGTAAATCTCCGAGTGTATTCGCCACTAAGTGCCCGAAAATTGGTCTAGCTTGTACCGATCATGCTCATTGTACGCATGCTCAATATCACTAATATCATCCGCCATCTCAATTAAAATGTGCGACGGTGAAAATATAAATAAATAATCGCTTACTTTTTTCATGTGACCATTCATAGCGTAGGCCGTTCCACATAAAAAATCGATCATGCGCTTGGCTGTGGATGGGGATAGTTGCTGCAAATTTACCAGTACCGCTCGCTTTTTTTGTAGATGACTCGCAATGGTTACCGAATCTTCGTATACACTGGGGTTAGCAATCCGAATTTCGCTAGGAATCATCTTTGATTCCGGAAAAGCCTGAATGGTAGGGCGCTCCGGTGAAACGTGATGGATCACCTCTGCGGATGGCTTGGACACCGACTCATCATCGTGATCTGAAAACCCAAAAAATTGTAAAACCGATTGTATTAAACTCATTTAAAAATAACGCTTCCTATCCGAATCATTGTAGCACCTTCGTCAATAGCAATACGATAATCATTACTCATACCCATACTTAATACTGACAACAATGCACCATGTCTATTTAGATTATCATATAATTGGCGTATTTGCTTGAATGTTTTTTTTATGAGCTCTGTATCGGATGTTTGTGGCGCAATTCCCATCAGACCGTTAATCGCCACACGTGACCACGTTGATCGACCCGCCATAATCTCCTGAATCGCCGATTCACTCAATCCATATTGCGTTGGGGTGTCCAAGGGATTAATTTGCAATAAAACGGGTTGTGGGGGATGATCGGATGGCGTAGCGTGATGAATGGCATCCAATAATCGTACCGAGTCCACCGATTGAATTAACCTATAGCTGGCACAGACCATTTTAACTTTATTGCGCTGCAAATGCCCTATAAAGTGCCAATCATTGGGAAGATCCCCACAAATTGCCTGCTTCTCTAGACCACTTTGCACCCGATTTTCACCAAAAATAAGATGCGGAAATACAGAACTGATAGCCGTAATGTCGGCAGCGGTTGCGTACTTTGTCGCCAATACCGGGGTCACCGCTTGGGGAATGGTATCCAAAAACGTCTGCAATCGCGAAATAAGGACCTGCGGCGGCGTGGGTGATATCATGACGCGTACCGAAACATGGCCGCCAATGATTGATTCGCCCCCTGAATTGTAGCATCATCCAAATGAATTTCGGAGGACGGATGTGGCGATTCCAAACACTGCTGAATGTGATCGAGGGTATTGGATTTCATGTAGCGACACATCGTGCAACTACCAATAAATTGCTTTTGTGGTTCTTCTGCTTGTAATCGCGCTGTTAAGCCACATTCGGTTAGCAAAACGTATTGATCATGTGTGGTGGTTTTTACGTATTGAATCATTTGGGATGTCGACCCCACAAAGGTAGCCTGATCCACAATGGCCGGCTGGCATTCTGGATGAGCCACAATAGCGGCCTGGGGATGCTTGGATCGAATGTAGGCAATCATGTCGGGATCGTATTCTTCATGAACGTAGCAGGTGCCTGTATAGTAGTCAAAGATCTTGGTGCTGCCAATGCTTTGTAAGTGATTGGCGATATTTTGGCCCATCAGCCGATCGGGTAAAAAATAAATCCGATCATTGGGGTACTTTTCCACAATCGTGTATACATTTGATGATGTTACCGTACAATCACAGTGTGCTTTCACCGCCGCTGATGTATTAATATAACAAATGAAGGCGTGGTCTGGGTAGGTGTGACGCAAAATCTGAACCCCCTCAACCGTGATTGAATCCGCCAAGCTACAGCCATTAATCTGAGATGGAATAAACACCCGCTTGGTGGGGTTTAATACCTTTGCGGTTTCGGCCATGAATTTAACCGCCGCAAAAATAATGATATCAGAGGACGTGGATTGTGCAATTTTACTGAGCTCGAAGGAATCCCCCACATGATCGGCCACACCGTATACAATCTCGGGTGCGACATACGAATGGGCCAAAATAATGGCATTTTTTTGGGCTTTGAGGGCGTTAATTGCATTGATTTGGGGCGCCAGTGTCGCACAGGTATCTTTGGAATACCGGCATATGGTGCCCCCTAAGGTGACATGGGATAATTTTTCAAATAATGCATCGGCAGTAATCATTGCGTTACCTGGCCAATAGCGGACACCGGACAGCACTTAAGAGCGGAAAAACTTTTGGCATCATCAACCGGATTGGTCGGCTGCGAACGCACAACCGCTATGAGCCGAGATACATCCAAGCTGAACACCTGCGGGGATACCGTGCTACATGTTGTGCATGCAATGCAGTGATCCATAATATAATACGCTTTTGAACCCGTTTTGGCCGTCATAAATTTGTATTATCCTATCAAAAAACCGCTAAAGTTCCAAGACTTATGCCGCCGTCATGAATATGCGGCGACCATTTTCCATTTCTTCCTGGACATGGGCATTCCAAATACGGTACGTTCCGATCAATCGGGCGGCTACTTCATGAATTTTTTTATAAAAAGACAATGTTAGTTCACAGCGCAATCGCACATGAGTCGCATCGTTATCAATAAAAAATGCGACGGCTACATGAACCGGCATGCGCATGATACCCCCAATAGAAACCATTGATCGCGGGGATACCAACACTATGTGCTGCGGCGTATCGGTTTCAACCGTGTATCGATGACAGACCTGCTGAAAACCCGCTTTTTCAGTATTTTCAATAATGGCCCCTTCACAAATTGTCGTGGTATTCATTAATGTAAATGACTGATGCGCCGGACTCAATTGCAAATACACCCGATCAATATGCTTTAAAAATTGGTATATTGTGTGAGGGGTCACCTGATTGGCATCTTCTGTAATACAATAGTTAATCGTAATCATAATAATGTTTTATAACAACCACTTTACAAGCTAACCATCTGCTGTCAAGGAAATTTTTATGTGGGTAACAATATCGTGGATAATGGTGTCAAAGAGTGTTTGATCTTGCGGCGTCCACACCGATGCTTTGGTATTGGGCTCAATAATCACATGATGATTGGATTCATTGGTGTGAATACGGGTTTTTGGGAAGCCTATGGAAACGTTTTTTTGGGTGTATTGTGTGTCGCAAATGGGATCGTTTAGCGCCAGGTATACCGTTGTTGGAACAGAAATCGCTGCGGTTTGTTGCAATCGGGCCACACGTGTAATGAGAATGCGTAACTGATTAAGCGCCTCCGCCGGACGATTGGTATACCAATGTGCATGCGCCAATGGCGTGCTGGCATCGGCCATGGTATTGGGGATCAGTCGTTTGAGATAGGGAATGGCATACAACCACTTATTTCGTGGCGATAAAAACGGGTCCACCATAATCACTGACTCAATGGCAGTCGCATCAATCAAACCGCGCAATAATGCGTCCATGATCACCGTTGCCCCCGTGGATACCCCCACTAGGGTTATGCGTGTGTACCCCAACTGAATAAGGGCATTGACCTCTTCCACCAGGGGGGCCTGCCAATCATCACAGGTGGCGTCTTTAAAGGCGTGATAGTTTCGACCATGCCCGCCCATGAGGATTGTTGACCATTGCATGGTTGGTGCGATGGCCGTTACCGCCGTTTTAAAGGCATCAAATTCGTAGGTCGACGCGGAAAAGCCGTGGACCAATACCATCACTGGATCTTTGCGACGGGGGTGCTTGGGGTGTTGCGATAATCGATACGCGGGGTTCGTTAGTGCCGGATCCTGTGTATGCGGGGAATCCATCCAGTCATCGGCGTAGGTGACTGGCTTGTAGTAGGCATAGCGAACGCCCCCCAACACAAGGCCAACTGCAATCAGGGCACTAATGACCAAAAAAATGGGCAATTTCACGTTGCGCCGATTCGGGGCTATCGGAAGCATGAATCACATTTTCACCTTTTGATAACGCCAAATCACCGCGAATCGTTCCTGCTGGTGCCACCAAAGCATCGGTTGGTCCCACCATCTGGCGAATGGTATCCACACAACGGTCCCCTTCCAGAACCATCAGTAACACCGGACCACTCAAGATAAAGGCCTTTAAGCCCGGATAAAAGGGCTGGTTGACGTGATCCCGATAGTGCGTATCCACCGCCTCAGGCGTGAGTTGCCGCAATTCCATATGCTTAAATAGGAACCCGCGTTTCTCAAACCGCCCCACAATATCGGCCATTAATCGCCGTTTGACCCCATCGGGTTTTATGAATACCAAACTTTGTTCTACCATTTAAATGCCTCCTTTATGTGATGCAATTGGGTGCGAATACTGGTTTTAGCGGTACCCCCTACCCCATTTTTCTTGCTTATTGCCGCCTCAATAGAGAGCCAATCATGAATATCGGGTTTGATGTGCGATGACAGGGTCTGTAACGTACTTAAGGGAAGTTCGTGAACTTGACAGCCTTGCGCCTCGGCTTCTTGGACCATCTGGCCAACCACCTCGTGCGCTGACCGAAACGGCAGGCCTTTCATGGCTAAATAATCCGCTATTTCCGTAGCCAATATGTGCCCGGAATTGAGTGCCGCATGAATACGATCGGTGTTCACACGGATGGTGGGAATCATTTTTGCAAAACAGTTTAAAGAGGCCTGCGTGGTTTTTAAGGCTGTAAATAGGTATTTTTTGTCGTCTTGTAGATCCCGATTGTAGGTTAATGGCAACCCTTTGATCAGCTCATGAACCGCTACAAATTGCCCCAACATGGCACCGGCCTGACCACGCAAGAGCTCTGCAATGTCGGGATTCTTTTTTTGAGGCATAATGGAACTGCCCGTGGTAAACGCATCCCCAATTGTAATAAACCCAACAATCGACGAGGACCATAGGATTAATTCTTCACAAAATTGGGATATATGCAGGGTAATCATGCTCGCGGCATACAGCGCATCCAATACAAAATCCCGATCGGATACCGCGTCCATGCTGTTGCGGGTAATATCCGAAAAACCCAACGATTCCGCCAATTGATACCGATCCAGGGGGTAATTGGATCCCGCTAGTGCGGCGGAACCCAATGGGCATTGATCGGCCCGTTCATAGGCGTCCGCAAATCGGTGCTGATCCCGCATGAATTTTTCGAAGTATGCCAACACATGATGGGCCAACACCACCGGCTGCGCCACCTGCAAATGCGTGAAACCGGGAAATACCGTGTCCACATGATCGGATGCCAAATCGTATAAGGCCTTGAAACACGCGTGAATGTGCGTGTTAATGCCCTCAATCGCATCTTTTACATACAAGCGCAAATCGGTGGCCACCTGGTCGTTTCGAGACTTGCCCGAATGCATTTTTTTGCCCAAATCCCCCACATCGTCAATCACCAAACGCTCAACCAAGCTGTGGACATCCTCATCATCTGGAAGATTGGCGATAATCTGCGGTATGCGATCGCGAATACGATCCAACGACGCTTGCACAATGTCGCGCTCGGCCGTTGTGAATATCCCCGCCGTTGTTAAGGCATCCACATACGCCCGATTTAACTGAATATCGTAGGGCAGTAGTTCGTAATCAAATGATAATGAATAACTGAAATCCACCGCAGACGGATCCAGAGTCTGAGTAAAGCGTCCGCCCCAGAGTTTGGTCATGAGCGATTCACCATGCCATGCACTTTCATGGGCAGTCCAAATATGCGAATAAATCCGGTGGCATCTTTTTGATTATAGAGCTCGGTATCTGAAAATGAGGCCAAATCGGTGGAATAGAGTGATGCCGGTGCCTGCATGCCTGCGGGTACAATATTCCCTTTGTAAAGCTTAACACGAACCGAACCGGTGACCACCGATTGCGTGGCATCCACAAAAGCATCCAATGCTTGACGCGCGGGGCAAAACCAACGGCCATCATACACCATTTGCGCGTACTCAATGCCCAATTTTTGCTTAAGAAGGGCCGTGTCGCGATCCAACACCAATTGCTCCAACATGCGATGCGTTTCATAAAGAATGGTACCCCCGGGCGTTTCGTATACCCCACGGGATTTAATGCCCACTAAGCGATTTTCAACCATGTCCACCTGACCAATCCCATGGGCTGCACCGATGCGATTGAGCGTTGTGATAATGGCCACCGGGGATAACGCCTGGCCATTCACACGGACGGGTCGACCCGCTTCGTAATCAACCGTTACATATTCCGGGGTATCCAACGCTGATTCCAATGTACGCGATAGCGTGAATACATCGTCGGGCGCCTCGTTGCGGGGATCCTCCAAAACACCCCCTTCATGCGATAAATGCCACATATTTCGATCTTCGGAATACAAGCGCTTGATGGATTGCGTTACGGGAATGTTGTGCTGGTGCGCGTACTCTAAACACGCCTCTCGGGAATGCAGATCCCAGGCCGGATCTTTCCACGGCGCAATAATGGTTAGTGTGGGGTCCAGGGCCATAAAGGTTAACTCAAATCGTACTTGGTCGTTTCCTTTTCCAGTGGCGCCATGGGCGACCATTGTGGCCCCTTCCGCATGGGCAATCTCGACTTGCCGTTTGGCAATTAAGGGACGGCCAAAACTGGTTCCTAGTAAATATTTTTTTTCGTAAATAGCCCCCGCACGTAAAGTGGGGTAAATGTAATCGGTAACAAATTCCTCCCGCAAATCTTCGATGTACACATTGGCAGCACCGGTTTTGCGGGCTTTTTCAACCAATCCATCCAATTCGTCCTCTTGCCCCAAATTGGCACACATCGCAATCACATCACAATCGTAATGATGCTTGAGCCATGGAATCATAACGGAGGTGTCTAACCCGCCGGAATACGCCAGTACCACTTTTTTTTTCATATTATCATCCTTTCATAACCCATTCGAGTATTGCATTTTGCGCATGCATGCGATTTTCTGCTTGATCAAATACTTTGGAGGCCGGAGACTCAAATACCGCTTCCGTCACCTCTTGCCCCATATTTGCGGGCAAACAGTGCAAAAATATGGCCCCTTTTTGAGCACGACGCATAACGGATTCATTGACCTGATACGATGAAAAAACGCGCGCACGATCCCCCTGCTCATCTTCACTTCCCATCGACGTCCACACATCCGTGTATAGAACGGTAGCGTTGTGAATGACCGAATCGATTGTGTCGGTTACCACAACACCGGGTGGCACCCATTCGGGCTGGTATGCCTTGGGGCACACAACCGCCATTTTAAATCCACAGGCCGTTGCAATCGCCATTAAGGATCGACACACATTGTTTCCATCCCCAATATACACCATATACACCGACTCAAATCCGTCAAAACAATCATGAATCGTTAACGCGTCGGCTATCGCCTGGCAGGGATGGGCCACATTCGATAGACCATTGATAACCGGAATCGCGGAATACTGCGCGAATTCCTTTAATCGGCTGTGCGATGTGGTGCGATACACAATGGCATCAAAATAACGGCTCATCACCCGACTGACATGGGACACCGGCTCGCGATCCCCAATTTGAACATCACTGCCTTGAATATACACCGCCTGCCCCCCCATTCGGTGAATACCCACTTCAAACGATAGCCGCGTGCGGTTGGACGGCTTTTCAAAAATCATGCCCACGGATTTTCCCGCTAAAAGCGGCGGATAGGCCCCGTTCCGTTGCTTGGCAATCCGAATAATATCGTGGATGTCAATTGCCGGGATATCAGCAATGGTTAACACATGCCTCATGCGGTGATCATTGTCCCGACACCGCGATTGGTGAATAATTCCAATAAAACCGCGTGGGGAGTGGTTCCATTAATAATATGCACCGACTCCACGCCTTCACGAACCGCATCCAACGAACACTCCAATTTGGGTAACATCCCCCCTTGAATATCGGGATGATTTAATAAGGCATCTCCTTGCGCAAGAGATAATCGCGACACCAATTGGTTGTCCACCGATATACCATCCACATCGGTTAGATACAATAACTTTTTGCAAGCCAAGTACCGCGCAACCGCGCCCGCCACATTATCGGCATTTAAATTTAAGGTCTCCCCTTCACTGTCCGCCCCCACCGATGATATTACGGGAATATAGCCTTCGTTACACAGGGTATGAATCAATTGCGTATCCACCGACTCAATCGTCCCTACAAACCCCAAATCTTCGTTCTTTTTGGATCGAATTCGACGGGCCTTAAATAACGCCGCAGACTTGCCGGATAGTGTCACCGCCTTGCCCCCATGCTTGTTGAGTAAGGCTACAATTTCGTTGTTGATTTTTCCGGTTAAGACCATTTCGGTAAGCTCCATGGTTTCGGAATCGGTAAAGCGCTGACCATCAATAAACACCGCTTTTTTGCCCAAGCGAGTCATCCATTTGGTGATTTCTTTGCCCCCACCGTGGACAATGACCGGCTTGATGCCAATGTAGCGTAATAGTACAATGTCGTGCGCAAATCGATCGCGTAAATCGGAATCCACCATGAGCGAGCCCCCATATTTAATGACCATAATGCGGCCGCTAAATTGTTTCATGTAGGGTAATGCTTCTATGAGTGCAATTGCTTTTACATCTTTGTTTGTTGTCATTATTTTTTGCCTTAATTGTTGATATGTAGTGTATCAAACAGGGCCACTATCTGGCCAGGGGCATTTATTTTTGGATGACACACTGATTGGGTTAATTGTATGCCATATTAATATCAATATACCCATGTGTCAGATCACAGCCATAGGCAACCGATTCATAAGCCCCATCCCCGACACCAATTTCAATAACAACATCCGGCACGGCCATAGCGTTTCGAACCGCATCACGATCCCCATTCACGGGCTGTCCATTCGCCATAATCACATGACCATTAATGACAATCGATAGGTGATCGGGCTTAAGCCCCGGATGATTGCCCTTGCCAATCGCCATTACCAAACGCCCCCAATTGGGATCATTCCCGGCAATCGCGGTTTTAACCAATGGCGAATTCACCACCTGCTTGGCCAATTGACGCGCTTCAAGAGCCGTTGATGCCCCCCTCACAATAACGTCAATACTGTGCGTGGCCCCTTCACCATCTTTTGCAATCTGCTTGGCCAAATCCACACATAAAGCCGTTAATGCCTCTTGAACAACCCCCCAGTCCGCATCGGATAAAGGCACCGACACCGCACCAGACGATTGCAATGTCACCAAATCATTCGTGGATGAATCGGTATCCACTGACAAACAATTATACGACGCATCAATCGCCGGTTGTAACAATCGGTGACACTCATCCGAGGTCAGGGCTAAATCCGTTACAATAAATCCCAGTGTTGTTGCCATATTGGGCGCAATCATTCCCGACCCTTTGGTGATTCCCGCCATATGAACGCGCTGCCCCCCAACCATCACCGTTCGACTCGCCTGCTTGGGAACCAAATCCGTGGTCAATATGGCCTTTAAACAATCCCCCCCTTGCTTTTCGGTACCCGAAAATGTGGCAATACCCGATACTATTTTTTGAACCGGCAAGGGCACCCCAATAATCCCCGTTGAGGCCACACCAATGGCCTCAACGGGCACCCCAAAATGGCGGCTAGCGGCCGCAACCGTTTGCGCCACATGATCCCGGCCCAATGCCCCCGTTGCCGTATTGGCATTTCCGGAATTAATCACCATTAATGCCACCGGCCCCTGACCAAACACGCTCGCGTTGTGATCGCAGGTAGGGGATCGAAACGCATGCTGGGTTTGCACAATCGCCGACCCCACACAACCTGGCACGTACACATAGGCCAAATCGAATCCCCCTGACGCTTTAATCCCAGAGTGACACCCCGAAGCAAATACCCCTGAAATATCCGTAATATTCATGCATCATATGATACACTAAGACCTATGGACCATCAAACACTTCACGATCATATTAAACATGAGCACGGATTATCGGCATTTTCGACCTACCTAAAGGAATTTATTTATGGGGGTAACGATGGTATTGTAACCACGTTTGCTGTGGTCGCGGGATTTTCGGGTGCCAACTTGGGTGAGCATGCCCTAAATTTTTCGATTGTAACCGTTTTATTATTCGGTTTAGCCAATTTATTTGCCGATGGCGCCGCCATGGGATTGGGTAATTATCTGTCCTTGCGATCTGAAAAAAAATTGTATGCCAATTTTTATGCCAAAGAATACGCCGAAACCCAAAAATCGTTTAATTTTGAATACGATGAAACCGTTTTGCTGTTTCAAGAAAATGGGTTTTCAGAAGAGGACGCCAAAAGCCTCACGCAAATTGTATCCAAAAACACCGACTTTTGGGTGAAATTTATGGTTCAACATGAATGCAATATGAACGAGCCCGACGACAACCCCTTCTACTGCGGACTCGCGACCTTTGGATCGTTTGTGTTTTTTGGAATCATTCCCTTAATCCCCTACTTTTTTACCATCAACACCCAGTCGACCTTTATATACTCATCGTTTTTTACAGCGGGAGCCTTATCGCTTTTGGGGATTTTTCGGGCCTATACCACCAAGGATTCCTACATTATTGCTATTGGAGAAACCCTCCTGATCGGCGGAACCGCCGCTACCCTGGCCTATGTTGTGGGAGCCCTATTTAAATAATCGGCCCCAGTAACCCACTGGTCTCGTCATACCCCATCATTATATTGGCATTCTGAACCGCCTGACCACTCGCCCCTTTCACCAAATTATCAATGAGTGAAAAAACAACCGCAAATTCCCCCACTTTTTTGGGAATAATCACACAGCGATTGCTGTACTGCACCAGGCGTAAATCCGGCGTTGTATCTGGTGACATCACCTGAACAAAAGGCTGCCCTTTGTAATACGATTCATAACAATCAGTCAACGCCGCTTGATCCATTGTGATACCCGTCATGTATAAAGCCGCCTCAATACCTCGATCAACGGGTAATACATGCGGGGACACCAATACCCGCTCCACACCCGTCTCTTGCACCACCTCCGCCGTATGGCGATGGGTACCTGTGGCATAAGCCGTTAGCGTATCGTGCACCTCGCAAAATAAACTGCCCGGCTTGGGTGTTTTGCCCGCACCCGACGCACCCGACTTCGCATCAATCACAACCGGGCCATTTGTCGTGGTTGCCATGGGCAATAACCCCAAAATCATAGACGTTGCATAACAACCCGGCACCGCTACCATATCGGCTGAACGAATACGGTCGCGGTATTTCTCGGGCAACCCATACACCGCCTCCGGCAATAGGTGAGGTGCCTCGTGCTGTAACCCATAATACGATTCATATACCCCCACATCCCGCAATCGAAAATCCGCCGATAAATCCACCACACGGATACCCGCCTCACGCAAGGGCGGGACCAATGCCATCGCTTTGGTATGCGGCACCGCTAAAAAAATAAGATCCAATCCATCACACCGATCCAATGAAAAAAGCTCCACATATGGCGCACTATACCCCTGAAACACAGGGGATATAGCGCCAATAGGCCCTTCGTATCCTGTAGAAAAAAGACGGGACACCTTGAAAAAAGGATGACTCAGAAGCAATCGCAAAAGGGTTTGTCCCGTGTAACCGGAAACCCCCACAATACCAACTGTGGTTATCACGCTTTTTTAACGCGTAACGCTGCTTTTCCTTTTCGATTACGCAAGTAATTTAAGCGAGCCCGACGACCTTTCCCGCGGGTTAGCACATCCACCTGCTTGATTAAAGGCGATGCCATTACAAACGTTTTTTCAACCCCAATTCCATCCACAATTTTTCGAATCGTAATCGAATACCGCGAAAAACGCCCTGTTTCTTTAACAATCATACCCTGAAATCGTTGGATACGTGTCTTTTTCCCTTCGTTGATTTCCTTATGGAGCACCACAAGGTCTCCCACCCCAACATCGGGATAATCCAATTTGGCTTGGTTATTTTTTTCAAATTCTTCAATATAATTACTCATTGTGTATCCTCCAATACAATCTGATCTATTATTGTACCCAAAGATTCGGAAAATGGAAACTCATTTATTAAATCCGGGCGCATATATAATGTGCGACGCAACTGCTGCTCTGTCTTCCAAGCCGAAATGGCCGCATGATTGCCCGATAATAAAATATCCGGAACCGCCCTATTATCCACCACTTGCGGCGAACAATACTGCGGAAATTCCAACAATCCCGATAAAATGGAATCGTCCATGACACAGTCCGCGCACCCCACAACACCCGGCATGTACCGCAAGATTGCCTCCACCATGATTGCCACCGGCGCATCACCATTGGTAACAATAAAATCCCCCATACTGTAGCAATCCACCGGATATGTTTGCATGAAGCGCGCATCCACCCCTTCAAAGGCCGGGGATATAAATACCATCTCATCGTCATTTGCCAATGCCGAAGCCGCCCGATGATCAAATACCTTTCCCCCGGGATCCGGCATAATCAATCGTGCCGATGCTCCCTGGGCATGTATGGCGCGCTGCAACACATCATAACGCAACACCATGCTTTTTCGATTGGAATACGGATAATCATCCACTTTATAATGCGGGGGATCCGCAAAGTCCCGTATGGATTGAACCCTCATCTGAACCGCTCCACTCGCAATGTAGCGACCCACAACCCCACGCTCCATAAATGCACGAAAGGCATCGGGATACAACGTTAGTACCGTTATACACTTCATCCGCTAACCCGATATGGTGGTTACCTGGTCATTGGATACATGCACCACAACCGGAATCAAATTGGATAAAAAAGCCTGCCCTTCATTCAAGGTCGTATACCCTTCTAACCGAGACAATGTAAAGTCCTCCCCATCTTTACACGCTTTGACGGTTGCAATCTGATGCATCAATTGATCCACTTTTAGTCGCGTCTCAAACATGCGCTGTGTTAAAAATGCCCGATACGGATCATCGGCGGCAAGATCATCAGCGGATATGGTAATAGCCCGTAACTGATGTCTAAGTTCCTCGATTAATCGACTGACCAATACAATATATTTTTTTTTAAATGAAGCGTCCACTGTTACCGTAATGTGAACGCTTCGCTTAATATGGACTTCCACTAATCGTTACTAGCTAAAATTTCAACCGTTACTTTCTTGTGGACTTTAGCTGCTGCCGATTTGGCAATGGTTCGAATGGCATTCGCAATGCGACCTTCTTTACCAATAACTTTACCCAAATCCGACTCGTCAACATTGATTTCCAAAATAACCACACTGGAACCGGCCGTTTCTTTAACATGAACATGATCCGGATTGTCAACTAACGCCTTCACAATATATTCTACTACGGCTTTCATATGTGTTTCCCTTTCATCCCTTTTCTAATCGTTTTTTCGATCTTTTTTTGCAATCCGTTGATTATCAGATTGTGTCGGTGTATAGTCACCAATGCCCACAGACGCCAATAATCGGGATACCGTATTTGAGGGCTGCGCCCCAACCGATAACCAATGCCCAACACGAGCCTCTTTTACCGTAATGGTTGATGGCTCCGTATGGGGATTGTATGTACCAATATCCTCAATCGAACGCCCGTCGCGTTGCTTGTTATCTTCTATAACTACAATCCTATATAACGGTTTCTTTTTTCGCCCTTTTCGTTTTAATCGAATTTTTACCACGTGTTACCTCCTTTAAAATAACCCCCCAGATCACTGGGGCCCCTCCTAGATTTAATATTATACTGGCTATGGTTATGAATGGTCAACACGTTACAAATCTTCTAAACGGTTCAGCAACGCTGAATTATCCTGGTCCACGTTTTTCATGGATAAACCAATTTTTTGATCATGCTTGGTAACTTTTATAACTTTAACCTTAACGGAATCATTCAACGAAAGCACCGTACCAAGCTCCTGAATCCGCTTCGTGGATACCTCCGAAATATGAACCAATCCTTCGAGACCATTCTCAAGCAAAATAAACGCACCAAAATCCAAAATGCGGATAACCGTTCCATTAAACACCTCCCCAACCGGTAAGTCTGTGTCAACCGTTTCCCATGGATCCGGCATCAATTGCTTCATTCCCAATGATAACCGACCTTCGTTTTTATCAATTCCCAAAATTACCACATCAACCGTATCCCCAACGGCCACCAACTCTGTAGGGCTGGTAATACGACGCCAAGACATTTCCGATACATGGACCAATCCCTCGGCATCACCAAAATTAACAAACGCCCCAAATTTTTTGATGCCACTCACAACACCACTGAGTCGATCCCCCACCGATAGCGTGTCAAAAAATTTACCCATCTCTTCTTTTTGGATAAGGAAGGACTGAATGTTTCGGGTAGAAAATAATACCTTTTTTCGGCGCTTATCTACTTGAACAATCATGGCTTGAACGACGTCCTTTTCTTTGAACGCATCCCCTTCTTCGTAATGTAAAAAACCCGATACATGACTGTAATCGACCATGTATCCTTTGGGCGTTACTTTTCTTATCTGAACCGACACAACCGCTTTTTCGGTCATTAAATCAAATAAATCATCCCAAATGAGCTCTGAACGGGCCTTGGATTCGGACAGCAAGGAATACCCTTCCTTGGTTTCCAATTTTTCGATCATGGCCTTGAGAACCATGTCTTTTTCGATGTTTTTTTGTGTGGATTCCGACAATTCATTTGTGGGAATAAATCCATCCGATTTATAGGAAAAATCCACCAGTAACCCGGATTTTTTAATCATTCGAATTCGTGCGGTTACAATGTCACCTTCTTTGTAATCTTGTAAATTTTGGGCTAAATGCTTTTCCAAATCATCCCAATCTTCGGGCTGAGAGATATTTTTTTGGGCCGGATTTAGAACATCGTTTTGTATTAAATCTTTTTCAAAAGCACTGATTTCACCGATTTTTGTTCCAGAGCGGACATTATCTGCAACCATTTCATATGCTGAATCAGATAGATTTAACGAGTTATCATTCATCGCAAAACCTCCTAATATAAAATTTCCAATTAAGAAATTGGCTATATATGATAATAGCGGACATTTCTAGAGAAGTCCACGTATGATTTTCAAGCTGAGCTAGCACTATGATACAAATTACGCACAACCGATGGCACGTCGTATGGGGATATCAAATAAGGCGCGATATTAACAGTAAATTAATACGTTTATTAGCCGTTTGGTCGTATTGCGGCGAAGGAAAAAATCGCCAAATTGTCCCGCAAAAAATACGGGACCCGAAGGAACGCCCCGCTAAATGACGTCAATTAATCGCGGAATTGGCCCCACATATCGGCCCCAACAACGGTATTGAACCGGCTATAGACCGGTGTCACCCGTTAATAGGCCCCTTTATTATTATTCCGCAAATGATGGTATTTTTTAAGAACATCATCCACATACCGGGTCACATGGCTTGCAAACTGATGTTGCGTTTTTTTGGTTTTATTAGGGCCCTGATAGTACGATGCCAAAACCAATCGATCATGATCCATGCTGTCACGCCACATGGTTTTTAACTCTTTTAAATACCGAACAGTGCCCCCCACATTTTGTTTGATATCGAATGGATCGGAAATATCCAGGGATTCAAAGTTAAATGATTTGATTTGCCCCAATCCTTTTGCCCCCGTTTTACTAACCGCTTGTTTTTGAAACGACGATTCCCGATCGATTAATGCCGCTACCAAAAATGGATCCACCCCTTCTTTTGATGCGTATTCATCGATATGATACGCAATTGATTCAACATCCGTATCCGTAATCCGAGGATTGCTTTTTTTGATGTATGACGACAGCCGAGCTTTGGTTATATCGGATGGCTGGTATTGATGAACGGCGATGGGCGGATTGGTTGTATTCGGAGCCACCCCTGATGAGGGGGTCATAAAAAAAAACCATATAAATGCTGAAATAACAACTATTTCTGCCATATTAGTTTAAATAGCTCTTTAAAACATCCATTTGCGTAACCGATACCCCAATCGTTTCGCCAGTTTTTCGGCATTTACGCTCAATGTGCCCCGAATCAAGGGTTTTTCGACCCACAATGATTTGATATGGAAATCCCAATAAATCCGCATCGTTGAATTTAACGCCCGGGGAATCGGGCCGATTATCCACAATGACATCGTAACCCCACGACTCAATAGCCGCAACCAGGCGTTGAATAATGGGATCCAAATCCGTATTTTTGGGACATAAATTCAAAATAACCACATGAAATGGTGCGAGTGCCGCGGGCCAACATAGACCGTTATCGTCGTGACATTGCTCAATACACGCCGCAACCGTACGTCCCACACCAATACCATAACAGCCCATAATAAAGGGCATACGCGTACCCGTGGCATTGGTAAAGGTGGCATCCATAGCCTGTGAATACGTGGTACCCAATTTAAATACATGACCCACCTCAATACCACGTAATGCCGACACGGTTACGGATGGATCACTGGGGCACGGATCCCCCGCAATCGCCATTTTTAAATCGGCCCACTGACCATGCGGGATATCGCGATCCGGCGATACATTTACCACGTGATGATCGTCTTGATTAGCGCCACACGTATAATGAGGCTGGGTTTTTAAACCATAATCCAACCATACGGGTATTTCTGTATTCAGAGGGCCCACATACCCCGGTGAACAACCCAAATAGTGCGTCAACTCCGCCGATGTCGCCCATCGAAATGCCCCCACCAACCGCTGTATTTTCGCCTCGTTAATGTCGCGATCACCGGGTAAACAGAGCATGATAGGGGCATCGTTCACCATAATCAGAATGCTTTTTAAACACACGTTAGGCTGTATACCCCGATACGCACAAATATCCGTAATGCGCGGACAGTTTGGCGTATGAATCATCGCATAAGGCGGCACCGACACGTGATGCACAATCCCCGGATCCAGGGTCGGACAAGCCTCACTATTGGCCACAAATCCCGCCTCAGTATTCACCAAAACACTGTCCTCCCCACAGGCGGCCACCACCAAAAATTCCACCGATTCGTTGCCACCAATAGCCCCCGAATCCGCTTGAGCCGCCACAACTGTCAATCCACATCGTTCAAAAATACGGTGATACGCCTGCTGCATGGCCGCGTATGTGGCATCCAACGATTCCGCCGAATCGTGAAACGAATAGGCATCTTTCATAATAAATTCCCGAGACCGCATGACCCCAAACCGCGGGCGAATTTCATCCCGAAATTTGGTGTGAATTTGATATAAGGTCATCGGCAATTGCTTGTACGAGGTTACGTAGGCCGATACCACATCGGTAATCACCTCTTCATGCGTGGGCCCCAAACAAAATGGGCGATCATGCCGGTCTACAAATCGCAATAATTCCCGCCCGTATTTGTCCCAGCGACCGGATTTTTTCCATAGATCCGCCGGAATGGTGACAGGCAATGTACACTCTGCCGAACCAATGGCATTCATTTCGTCCCGTATAATTTGTATCATTTTTTGAAACACCCGGTGCCCCATCGGCAAAATGGTGTAAACTCCAGCCGCCATCTTTTTGATGAGCCCGGCCCGAATCATGAGCTGATGCGATACCAATTCAGCATCATTCGGGGATTCTTTGACCGTTACAACAAAGGCGTTAGTGTAGGTATGCATAATGCTCTTGAAGCGACATCACACTTAAACCCGTTTCTTGGACTTCTTTCATAGCCTCAATCGTTGCCCGCGCTCCGGCTATCGTGGTAATTACCGGAATCGACAATTTATACGCCTCGTGCCGAATAATACGATCATCGTATCGGGATTCTCCGGAGGAGGGGGTATTAATCACCATCTGAATGGCATTATTTTTTAAATCGTCTAGCACATTCGGACGCCCTTCGTTAACTTTGAACACAGACGTCGCCTCCACCCCATTTTTTACCAAAAATGCGGCCGTACCCTTTGTTGCACGAATGGTAAATCCCATGGACACAATGGTTTTAGCGATTGGAACAATTTTAGACTTATCCGAATCTTTGACGCTAATGTATATCGTCCCTTGCGTTGGAATATGATTACCTGTAGCAATCTGAGATTTTAAATAGGCGGCACCGGCCGTTTTCGCAATCCCCATAACCTCGCCCGTTGATTTCATTTCGGGGCCCAATAAGGCATCCATACCCGGAAAACGCTTGAATGGAAATACCGATTCTTTAACCGATATATACGGCGGAATGACCTCGTTGATACCCAAATCCGTAATTTTTTTGCCCAACATTACCAATGTCGCCCACTTGACCCAGGCCACCCCGGTGGCTTTGGATACAAATGGCACGGTTCGGGACGCCCGCGGGTTCACCTCCAGTACATACAGGGTGTTGTTTTGAATCGCGTATTGAATATTGAGAAGCCCCACCACGCCCAGCGCGCCCGCCAAGCGATATGTTGATTCTTTAATCTCGCGAATAAGGCTTTCGGATAACGACACCGCCGGAAGTACAGACGCCGAATCCCCCGAATGAATACCCGCCGCCTCAATGTGCTGCATAATACCCGCCACCAAACACGTATTGCCATCGGACAAGGCATCCACATCAATTTCTATTGCATCATCCAAAAACTTGTCAATCAATAACGCATTATCCCGATAGTGCGTGAAGGCGGTATTGACATAGGTAACCAGCTCCGCATCGGTATATACAATTTTCATGGCCGCGCCCCCCAATACGTATGATGGCCTTACAATAACCGGGTAGCCCACGCGATTGGCCACCGATACCACCGTGTCCGCAAACTGGGGATCATTTCCCGACACAATCCCGTTTGTGGGTTGCTTTAGACCCAACTGTGTAATCAGGTGTTGAAAACGGTCCCGATCCTCGGCAATATCAATACTATCCTGACTCGTTCCCAATATACGCACCCCCCGATCGGCCAACTGTTTCGCTAAGTTTAAGGGCGTTTGCCCACCCAACTGAACAATGACCCCTTCGGGTTTTTCGCGATCATATATATGACATACATCTTCCACCGTTAATGGCTCAAAATACAATCGATCCGACGTATCAAAATCGGTTGATACCGTTTCTGGATTTGAATTGACCATAATGCTCTCATATCCGTATTCCCGAATCGCCATAGCGGCATGGACACAACAATAATCAAATTCAATGCCCTGACCAATTCGATTGGGGCCACTGCCCAGGATCATCACCTTCTTTTTGTTGGTGACTCGCCCTTCATGCTGCGTACCGTAACTGGAATAATAGTAAGGGGTTTGAGCTTCAAATTCACCCGCACACGTGTCCACGCAATTGTATACGGGAACAATGTCATTGGCATAGCGAAACGATCGTATTTCAGACTCGGGACATTGCAATATCTTAGACAGTTGGGTATCCGAATACCCCAGGGATTTCGCTCGCCATATAGAATCGGTTGTCAACGTAAACGTTTTTGCCTCATTAATCATGTCCGCCAATTGATTCAAAAACCAGGGGTCAATGGCGGATAACCGATGAATGCGCGCTACGGTATACCCCCGCGATAACGCAACCGCAATCACAAACAACCGGTCAGGCGTAGGGGTTGTAAGCAATCGATCAATTTGTTTGTCACTGTAATCCGCGTAATACGCATCATCGGGACCAAACCCCAAACCAAACCGCTTGACCTCAAGCGATCGACAGGCCTTCTGCATGGCTTCTTTGAAGGTTCGGCCAATCGCCATAACTTCGCCCACCGATTTCATGGATACCCCCAACTCAAACAATTGACCCTGCGTCGGTAAAAATTTGTCGGGATTGAATCGGGGTATTTTAACCACACAATAATCCAATGTGGGCTCAAAACTGGCCGGCGTGGTTTGTGTAATGTCATTTTTAAGCTCATCCAGCGTGTAACCCACCGCTAATTTAGCCGCCAATTTGGCAATCGGAAACCCCGTTGCCTTGGATGCCAATGCGGAACTACGGGATACCCGCGGATTCATTTCGATAACAATCGTATCCCCCGTTTTGGGGTTCACCGCAAATTGAATATTCGAGCCACCGGTCTCTACCCCAATCTCTCGAATAATTTTTTTGGATTGGTTGCGTAAGTCTTGATACTGCGCGTCCGATAAGGTTTGTGGCGGGGCTACGGTTATAGAATCCCCGGTATGAACCCCCATTGGATCCATATTTTCAATAGCACAAACAATCAAGACATTATCGTTTTTGTCGCGCATAACCTCAAGTTCGTATTCTTTCCATCCCAAAATCGACTGCTCTACCAATACTTCAGAAATCAAACTATTATCGATCCCCTGCTTACTGATCTCGGCCACCTCGTCCGGGTTGTAAGCAATCCCCCCACCGGCCCCCCCCAATGTAAACGCAGAGCGAATAATACAGGGGAACCCAATGTCTTTGGCCGCCGCTAGGGCTTCCTCGACGGTTCGTGCTACACGCGATTCGGGCACATTGCACCCTATTTTTTGCATCGCCTGTTTAAATTTTTCACGATCTTCGGCTTTTTCAATAACCGCTTGCGTGGCGCCAATGAGCTCTACCTGATAACGATCCAGCAACCCGCTTTTGGCGGCTTCCATTGCCAAATTCAAGGCGGTTTGACCACCCAAAGTAGGCAGGAGTGCGCAGGGACGCTCACGCTCGATCACATGAGCCAGCATATCCAATGTTAACGGCTCTATATAAGTGGCATCTGCGGTTAAATGATCCGTCATAATTGTGGCTGGATTGGAATTCATGAGCACCACACGGTAGCCTTCCTCACGCAGGGCACGACAGGCCTGTGTTCCCGAATAATCAAATTCACAGGCTTGTCCAATGACAATGGGGCCCGATCCAATTAATAAAATTTTTTTAATATCTGTTCGACGTCCCATATAATTGGATCCGCTCCTTTCGTGATTCAAAGATTTTTTTGCCTTTGTGAGTGACTTTGACGGGGTATTTGCCGTCAAAACACGCCGTGCAAAATCGATTGTGAGGATCATCTTGGACCGCACGTAACAGATTTTTGACCGATAAAAACGCCAGCGTATCGGCACCGATGTACTCGCAAATAGCCGCAATCGAATAATTGGCGGCAATAAGCTGATCTTTGGATGGTGTATCAATACCATAAAAACAGGGGCCTATGACAGGCGGCGATGAAATACGCAAATGAATTTCTTTAGCACCGGCACGCCGTAAAGCGGACACCCGCTCCTTAGATGTAGTGCCCCGGACCAAAGAATCATCAATTACCACCAATCGCTTCCCTTGAATCACCGATTTAACGGGATTGAGTTTGACCTTAACCCCCAAACTGCGAATGCGTTGCCGGGGCTGGATAAAGGTACGCCCCACATAATGATTGCGAATAATTCCCATCTCCAAAGGAAGCCCTGAGGCTTCGGCGTACCCCAAAGCAGCACTGTTTCCCGAATCAGGGATTCCGATGACCATATCCGCGTCAACAGGGGATTGCAAAGCCAATTGACGCCCCATTTCTTTTCGGGCTTGATGCACATTTAATCCAAAAATATCGGAATCCGGCCGTGCAAAATACACGTGCTCAAAAATGCACTGGGACACCCGTTTCAAGGGCTCTGCAAAGCGATGGGATTCCACACCGTCGTCCGTAATCATAATCAATTCCCCGGGCTCAATGTCCCGAACATAGTCCGCGTTTAGCAAATCAAACGCACAGGTTTCGGACGCAATCACATACCCTTTGCCTAATTTGGCTAAGGCCAATGGTCGAAATCCATTGGGATCGCGAGCCGCCATCAAATAACCATCCCCCATAGCGACAATCGAAAACGCCCCTTCCAAATGGGAAAGGGTATCTTGCATAGCCTCAAGTGGACTACGTTTTTTTGATGTGGCAAATAGATGCAATAACACCTCGGAATCAATAGTGGACTGAAATAAGGCCCCGGCTTCTTTGAGCTGATTATATAAAACGTAGGCATTGGTAATATTACCATTATGAGCAATCGCTATTTTGCCTTTGCTGGTTTTGGAATACATGGGCTGGATATTCGCTTTGTTATTGCCGCCTGTTGTGGAATACCGCACGTGACCAATGCCGTTGGTGCCCTTTAAATACGTAAGACTCTCTTTATTGAATATGTCCGAAACCAAGCCCGAATCTTTGACAACAAAAAATTGGGAGGTATCGCAGGTAACAATACCCGCACCTTCTTGACCTCGGTGCTGAAGCGCGTACAATCCATAAAAACAGGTGGTTGCCGCATGCGCCACGTTGTAAGCCCCAAATACCCCACACTCATGAACCATATCAGACATGAACAGATGCCGTTTCGATCATGTGAATAAAATCATCAAATAAATAATCAGAATCACAGGGGCCAGGTGCAGACTCGGGATGGTATTGAACAGAAAATAATGGGTATTTTTTATGACGAAACCCTTCATTGGTACCGTCGTTGAGGTTGATATGGGTGATCTCTACATCCGGACCCAGGGAATCCGCGTCTACACAAAACCCGTGATTTTGGGAGGTAATTTCGATTTTTCCAGTGCTGAGGTTTTTGACCGGATGATTCGCCCCATGGTGACCAAAGGGCATTTTAAAGGTTCGTGCCCCCAATGCCTGAGCAATGAGTTGATGCCCCAAACAAATACCAAATATCGGGCATTTCCCCATGTAGGATTGAATCAAATCAATCGCTGACTGAACCGGCTCCGGATCGCCCGGACCGTTGGAAATGAATAACCCGTCTACCGCACGACCGCGCAAGATATCCTGCGCGGTATCCAAGGGCAGCACCAAACAGTCGCAACCTCGCTTTTGGAGATGACGCAAAATAGTAAATTTAACACCACAATCCAAAACTGCCACTGTAAATCGACGGGAGGAGGGGGCCTCTTGCCAGGTGTATACGGTGGGGGTTGTGACCTTTCGCGCCACATTTTGGCCCGTCATCGGCGCAATTGCCCGAACCTGTGGCAGTAATGTTGCGACTGGCGTATCACAATCGGATGTAATCATGACGCGCTGGGCCCCGTGTTGACGCACATGCAGCGTCATGGCACGGGTATCCAACCATTCCACCCCAACCCGATCATGATTATCTAGGTATGTTTTAACCGACATAATGCTTTGCCAATTGCTGGGATGATCCACATACTCCTTGCAGAGTATGGCCTGAAGACCAATGGCATCGGATTCATTATCGTCAGGGGTAATGCCATAACTACCAATAAGCGGATAAGTCATAATAACACATTGCTGTGAATATGAGGGGTCGGTTAGCACCTCTTGATACCCCGTCATGGCGGTGTTAAAGACAATTTCTCCTTCGGCATGCTGGGCCTTGGTAAAAAAACGCCCAAAGAATACGGTTCCGTCTTCGAATATCACGCGTGCCTTTGTTGTCATACTAAAATTATATAGTATCAGAGTTTGAGGAATTGGAAAAGCATGGATATGGGGATACTTTGGGTGAATTTACCCGTAATCTCCCTGACGGTTTTATAAAAATACGATAGAATGGGATTCAGACTGTAATAAAGGACGGATGAATGACCGCAATCGATCCCAATCGCATGACATTGGCTCAGCATATTGATGACCTTCGAAAACGGATATTAAAATCCCTGATTTGTGTTGCTATAGCCAGTGTGCTGTGTTATAACTGGTACGCCCCCATTTCGGCGTTTTTTATGTCCCCCTTTAATGGCATTGATGCCGTCAATGGCCAGCTCACCGTTACACGTCTTTACGATGGATTTTTTATTAAAATTAAATTATCTATTTTATCGGGAATTGTGTGTAGTATCCCCGTTATTGCATACCAATTTGGCCGATTTATTATTCCCGGACTCACGCGACAGGAAATTAAATGGCTGTTTATTGGGCTATTATCCAGTGCCGTTTTATGTGTTTTGAGCACGTATATGGTGTATGCCATTATGCTGCCGTATATTATTCCCTGGGTACTGTCGGCCGATTTTGTGCCCCCTACCATTCATATACTCCTCAATTTTAACCAGAATATGGGGTACGCTTTGTCGTTTTTATTGGGAAGTATTGTGGTCTTCCAAAGCCCTATTATTGTGTGTTTTTTGCTGGCCAAAAATCGTGTTTCGCGGGCTTTTTTGTGGCGAAATAGTCGGTTTTTTGTGGTTGGTATTGTGATTGTATCGGCGATACTAACACCGCCGGATATTGTGTCTCAAATCAGTTTATCTGCACCACTGATTTTAGCGTACTTTGGCTGTATTGGACTGGCGAAACTCTTGAAGTGGGGGGAAACGTGCTAGGTATTAGTTTGCCTGAATTACTGGTCATTGGCGCGTGTATTTTGCTGGTGATTCCTGCCAAGGATCTGCCCCGAGTATTGCGTTACGGAGCCCGGCTTTATAAGAAGGCCTGTGATTTGTATACGCAGCTGCTGCGGGAAATTAACTTATTAAACTGAGCTACGAAAGTGTTACAGCTCAAAAAGCAATAGGCTCGCAAGTTTTATAATTTATATAATAAATATAAGTTATATTTTTTTATAAATAAATTAATGGATATGCAGGCATGCCTCCCCTATGATTTTCATTATTTGGAACGAGCGGTGACCAGTTGACGAACCAACATCGCGTGCTTATGGCATGGTTTGGTCGCTGTAATGCCGTTGTTATGGGCCCACGCAAACACCATGGCATGATCCAGCAAGCGATCGGGATCTTTGGTGGTGCACCAGCTGCGGCGAATCAATCGGTTGATGTTGGCACGGCACATGGCCAAGGTATGATTGATGTCAAATAATGGATCAAATCCGCCTTTTTTAAGCTCACCTTGACCGGCTATGGTACTGGGCTGGCCTTTATACGTACAATGCGTGGCTGTTGGACACAGGGTTTTAAACATCGGCGGATACGTTGCCAATTGATCGGTTTCAATACAGCTGTTTTTGCCGATATGCGGCGCCAATTCCGCGATTAATTCACGCAATTTAGCCGGTCGCTCGTCCGCACGAGGGCCGTATTTTTTGCGGGACAATTTGGCGATTTTGCCCTTCGCAGGCATTCGTGCTACGGTGACGCCCAGTATTCGCTGCGTGTCTTTTTCAACCGCCACGGCTAACGATAGCGGTTTTAGCTTCGTATGCTCAATGGT
>JALQXX010000020.1:4951-28981 GCA_023262965.1 Candidatus Marinamargulisbacteria bacterium | reverse complement strand
CGGTTTTTGACATTTGTGCTGCCAAGCCCCCTGAAATCGCCCCCAATGCGGCCGACCCCACCGCAATAATCCCCTCTAAAGCCAACTGATCCAGCTCTTTGTATTGACTAAAACGTCGATTATTAATCGTAATTTTGGCCTGCTCCCATAGGGTTAGGGTATTGTGCATTTGAAAATAATGCGTTCCAGTGTCACTTAATCGATCGGTAGCACGTTGAACACCTTGATTAGACCCCGTGTAGGTGTATCCCAAATTGGCTGCAACGGAACGCATCGCTGACGCAACCATGCTCTGGGCCACCGCCCGCATCATATGCATCGTCATCCGACCCTGCATCCAATTCAAATAATCTGAATCCGACACCAATTTGGTACCCGCCATGCCATATACCGTGTCGGTGAGTATCAATAAATTATCCCCACTATCTTCAAAATATCGAAGTGACATAAATTTTAATACCGCATCTTCAACAGACGATTGATTACTGCTTTCACTGACAATATCCGCAATCGATATTGCATAATCCACGTATTGATCATTGACGTCTTCGTGTGTCATCCACGTACCGGAATTGGCATTGGCTAGGTCTAGGTCTGATTGTTGATACGGAATACGCCCGGATGAACTATACCAGTCCTCATCCGTTTGTTTACTCGCCTCATGAACCGCTTCTACCGACTTTAAATAATACGCATTGTGTTGGTTGCCAAAAAAAGATATGGTTTTTTCAAGCGCATTTACCATGGGCTGCACCGTAGCCATCAGCAATGGCCCTTCTGCGGGAAGCACACTAATGGCTCCCAACGCCGTGTTTGCCAGCCCTTTTAACACAAATTCCCAAACCGCTTTTTCACGATTAGCCTCAATATCATAATTGTGTTGGTATGCCGCCTGCATTGTTGTCATCAGCGTCTGAATGGTCTCTACCGAATGGGCCATTTTGGTAAAATGGGATGAAAAAATACGCTCCATCGCACTACTGCTGGCACGGCGCTCTGTATCGCCCAACTGCGCACCAATCAACGCAATGTGCTCCGCTCGTGACTGTATGACTAAAAACAACTCTTTCATGGCTTGCTGCTTCAAAAACAACTCACGCTGAAAGGCCTGAAAACGGGGCCAATCAAATACCATAAAGCCTTTATCGTTTGTCGACATATCAATGGGGTCAAACACCAAATCAAACATATTATTTAAAACGGTATGCTCCTGCATCTCCAAATTCATAATACCGACCATTTGGGGCAACACAATCGAATCCCCTCCCTGGCCGTTAAATGCGGCCAGTCCGCTGGTAATTGCCTGCGTTGTATACGATCGTCTGGAACTATCATTAGCAGCACGGTCATTCGCTTCGTCAACGACTGACTGTGCGGCATCTGTAAAGAAATTGGCTAGATCTATACCCGGAACTTGGGATTTGGCCGATGTTGTGACGGCTCCTTCCATATTCTCCGCTGCCGACGTCGATAGGTTGGGATCGAAATTACCGGCTAATGTTAATTCCACAGTATTTCCCTTGGGGTCGGTGGTTTTATAGGTGCGTTGACCATAAGGGATTTTTTCATCCAATATACGTATCTCGGATTCCTCTGGATTACCACCTGTAATCGTCATTGTCGTATGACGGGATGACGTTTGATCAAACGAATAGGTATATGATATACCACTTGCACTTACTATATAAGGCCCCAAGTTATTGGGCCCTTTTGCGGCTGGTGGCTTTGGAAAAATGCCTGCACTCGCCTGATAGGCCAAAATATCCTGCTCACTAAACCCATACCCCATTGACGCTTGCCCATTCGGTTGATTGTATGAATACACCGGCTGAAAAAATCCATAGTGTTGCGCGTACGATGTTAGGGTATGAAACACCGTTGCACCATCTGCGTCGGTGGTCCGTGGTTGGCTCAAATCAATCACCTGAATGCTATCGGGGTTTTTGAATTCGTTTTTGCCCGTCTTGGTATTGGTTTCTAATGCAAACGTACCCGATGCGTCATACAGTAAAACCGCATGGGATTGTGGTGCTGCCCCCCCATAGCCCACCAAACCACTGACAATTCGCAGGTTCTGTGCGGGAATACCATTCGCCGTGGCAAGGGTTGCTGCTAGCACCGCGTAGTCTTCACAATCCCCCGCCTGTGATTGGATGGTTGTATCGGATGATTGCCAAATGTCTTGCCACGATTCCTCACGCACATAGTTATAGCCGGTCGATTCGATTGTGGGGGAATACTGATTAAATATGGCATGCAATTTGTCCAGGTTGGATCCACTAAACGATGGCGAATTGGTTATTGGTCCCCATAGCCCACCATTCGTCAGCTGAATAGGGGATATATAGTTGGTTAATGATTTAAAAAAAGCCTTGGCCTCATCTTCTGATGATGCCCCATTCTCATCACGATCAAGGACATACAAATCCGTCAGCATTTTTTGAGGAATCCCGTATTCATGCCCCAACTCCAATCCTTTTTGGGTCACTTCCCCTACTAATGCCGCAATTTGTAGACCACTCGCCACCGCTTGCATGGCATTGGCAGCAGCGAATAACGCTGCCCCCATCGGGGATCCCACAACGCTCGCTGTTGCTGCGGCTGCGGCAATCTTTAGCCCTACAGACACCAAATAGACAACCGCCGCCGATAACCCCCCATATAACGACACCCCCTTCGCCACACGGATACCCACATCACTGACTTTAATGGTGGTTAACTGCTGATTGTAATACCGGTTATTGATCTCCACCAATTCGGCTGTTTTGGCTGTAACCAATGTATGTCGCTCCATTTGCTTACCCATCCGCTTTTCCATCAACTGCAGGCTGGTTTCAATAGCGTCTACCCCACTGGTCGCCAAATTATCCATACGTTTGGCCAACATTTGATATGTGGCGGTGTAGGCTTGCATCAAAAAATACATAATACGAACACGATTTTGAATATCAATCATGCCATTATGCGCCGCTTTTAATGCCTGCCAGTCATACGCCATAAAGGGCGTGGCCTCGTCCATTCCATGAATCGGATTATCCACCGTTTGGCCGGTATAGTTCAGCAATTGCGGTGCTTTATCATTCAAAAAACCCTCTGAACGTGAATCGTTTCCATTGTAAAAAAATGAGGTAATGTTCTTTACAGATGCCTCTCGCCATTTTTCCTTAAGTACCCCTGTAATCTCTTCTTTCAAGGTGTTCATGGTGTCTGACGCATCATCTGACGCATCAAAATTCGCATCAAAAAACGATGCCGACACCGTATACCCCGTGCGAATATACGGGGCTGTGGTCTTGCTATTGAGCGTCATTCGTTCATCATCCGTAGCATTGCGTCGAAACACCGGTTGCAAATACCCACCATCTTCTAAGCCTTTAATCAATGTATCGGCCTCATCGGGTGTTTTCCCCTCTAAAAAACCGCGCAATTGGTTCTGTGTTAAAACAACCGATTCATCGTTAAATGAATGCACTGGCGTCAATAATTTTTCCAATGAATTTGTTGCCTTAAGTGATATTAGTTCATTTGATGTAAACTGAGAAAAATACCCGTTATACGTCTTTTGCTTCGTCGGATCCGCAACAACATCGGCATCCTTATCCGCAATATCCACATAGTCAATTTTTCCAAAAATCATCGGACCTTGATCCGGAAATAGCGTTTTACCGTCATTAGGTACCACCGTTCGATCGGTTATCACACGATCATCGTAAGGCAACGCCGCAATAGCCCCATAATCATCCAGAGTCCCACCGTAGCCTGTGTTCCCCACAACAATCCGTGGCAGGGCCCCTGATATTGACGTTCCATTTAAATCAGGCGTTGAAACGGACCCCTTGACAATATTATCAACCTCATTCTCGTTCGGTAAAAATGATTTCAATTCCCACCCAGACCACCCAGAATACGAAAGTCCCGCACCATCGTTATAACCATTTGGCACTCCCTTATTTGGGTACGCCTCATTTGGGTCCGCCTCACTTTGTTGAATAACCCTGTTATAGAATTCTTTTTGCTGCTCGGCACTTGCTTGACTAACCTTGTTATAAAATTCTTTTTGCTGTGCGGCATTTACCTCCTGATTAACCCCATAAAAAGAGCCTCCAATAGCCTGCCGAATACTACTCCCTAAAAAATATTTTGTTTGACTCTGATTGTTCTCATCCGTATACGTAATGGCATACGTTTCACCATCAATATATGCCCAATTCAAAGCTGTAAAGGGTGTAAATTCGGGTTCATCGTAACTGTCCGCGCTATTTTTTCCAGCCTCTTTGGTGGCTTCATACACCGAATTCAACGCATTTTGCATGGACTCCGCATTCCCAAATTCAAAATTATCCTTCAAAAATTGATAGTTGGACAAATCTCCCGTATTACCGAGTATATCCACATACCCATTCTTCTGCAGCGCCCCCGTGGACTGTACGAACAATTGCGGCACCGACCCATCAAATTCGGTCAAACGCAATTGGTACTCGGACTTAGAAATAATGGCCTGCAATCGACGAATGATCGCTATTTTTGTGTCGTGATCCGTAATAGGCCCCAAGACCGATGCTAATTTGGTGTGAATACTCTCATCATCCCCCATCAAAATCGTCGCCAAATCATGCGATGGCTGTCCATCCTTGTCAATAAATGTTGAAGACAAACTGCCCCACAGTGCCTCCGATGTAATGCCCTTATTAATCGACGTACCATCCGAGTTCCAATCCAAAATATCAACAAAATCCAAGGGGTCAATTGTTTTTTTGGCCCCCGAAAATCGATACCGCCCGCCATATGATTCCAATCCAAATTGCGTATTGTAGGCCATTCCACGAGCGTAAAAATACTGATACAGGGGCGTATCTTTATAATTATCACGAGTAACACTCTCAGAAAAACCGTTGTCTTTTATATTTTTAAGCCAATCGTCATACAAGAGCCCCCCGCCAAGCGAACTGTAGGCAGCACGCAATCCCATCTGACTGTAATCCGATTGAAGGATTGTATTTATAAAATCCTTTGAAATATTTGAAACTGTAATAGAATCCTCTCCCAATTCAGTACTATATAGCCGAATGGAATTATTGGGTAAATATATAACAAAATAAAAATCCAAAGGATCCATGTAATAAGTGTCGTCTTCGTATTGAATGGCGTGCCGCTCACCCAACTCAATCTCTGTTTGCATACGGGCTAAATACCGCGAAAATGTCCCCGCCCCCCCGGGTTCAAGACCCAATACATCCACCGCCTCATCCCCCATATGGATACTGTCATTCACATAGGCCATCAACACATCGGCATCGGGCATCTCAACGGTTGATTGCAGTATTTTTTGACGATTCATAGCCGCAACCGCCCAATACTCCGCCTCAACGCGCTCCAGTAACTGATTGCGTCGAATGGTTTCGCTCCCTAAGGTAAATACGTCGGTAACACCGCTGTTTACATTTTGAAACTCCATTGTCACTTCTTGAATATAGCTCGCGTAGGTGGCCTGATTTAAATCATCATAGGTTTGGGTAAATGATGGGATAAAATAGTCCAAATCCTCTATCTTTTTTGTAAAAATTGACTGAATGTTTTTAATAAACCGTTGCCTGGCCTTGATTTCGGAATTGGGTTCGGCGTCATCCGACAAATGCGACGCAATCCAATTCAAACTGTTGCAAATGGCCATTTGAGCGGTCAAAAATGCGGTGGTTTGTGTCATTTTATTGAGAATGTCATTATAATCCGCAACAATCCGGGAATAATCGTATACAAAATACCCATTATACAGTTGGCCGACATAGCTATTCATACCGATATCCGTGAGATTGTCCTTCATGGCCTCGACACGATTGATGACGCCATCAATCAATCGTTCCCCATTATTTTTTGAAATATCAAATACCGGTGTAGCGGCATTCACATAAACCGTTTCAGCAAAATTAATGGCCGTGTTACTGGGGGCTGTTGTGTTATCATTAACCATTTCATCGGGCGATTTTTTCTCCGACTCTGAATCCGGATTGTACCAACTATCCATATTGCGAATATCATCCATATACAACTTGGCTTTCTCAATGTACGCTTTGATTCCCGGATGCTGTTCATCCAATCGGGCCAAAAATTGGGCCTCTAACGCCTCGTTTGTTAATTGCTCCAACTCATGAACGGCGGTATCAATGGCCTGCATTTGATGAATCGTTGCCGCACTGGATTGACGGGTATAGGTCGCTTTTTCCACAAATCCGGTGATGGATGTATACGCAGATTTAACAAAAGGGGGTTCCCAACTGGTTGAGTCAATAATCCATGTGGCGTCACCTGCACTCAGTTCAATAACGGTATGCCCATATTGCGATCCATCATAGGGGACCATACCGATTACCAAGCGCAGGTTTGCCGCAACCGAGTCGTATCCTGCATTGATCAAGGCACACATCAGCAAACTGCTTTCCAAATGAGCCAAATCTTCGCAATCCCCGCCATTGTTCGCAAAAATGGTATCCAGGTCTTGCCACACGTTGACCGATTCGGCTATATAGTCTTTGGTTTTCATATAATCGCGAATGGTCGCTATAATCGTCATAATGGATTCGCCCCGCCCCCCATTTTCCAATAAGGTATCAATGGTATTGCGAACCCCCACATGATCGGGATTGATGTAGTCGGTTGTGGCAACCCTGATTGGCTGGGGTGCGTTTGGTGGGGTTTGGGACATACGCAGATCAGCGAATACGTCCCAATCAACGGGTTGAATCACCGATGCATCAATTGCGACCTGTTGCCACCCCCTTGAATCCTGCCACATAATGCCATATCGGGACTCATTCCACACGGTGCACCCGTAATACGCATACAATTCGGGGGTATCCCTGCCATAATCCCGTAAAAGCCGCTGAAGAATCGACGCCTCAAGATTCACTAGGGTTTGTGCATTCACCGAAGATGTCCACAACTGATCACGCAGACGGTTATGAATCTGCATAATCGTATCGGTAAGGGGGGCCGTTGCCACATCCGTGCCGTACTGCGCTAACCAGGCATCAATAAAGGGGTTATCGGGAGTAACGGCATCGTAAAAATCCCGTGTCAGTGTGTCATAATCCGTGACCAGTGCCGTGTGGGTCCCCCCCACCGATGCGCTATCCGTTAGCGATGGATGAACCGATGGTGCGCCCCCCGTTGGCGGATTCATGGATGAATGCATCACTGAATCCACCCGATAACCCGTATCGGTATTAAAAATTTCCTGCAATAACAACCCCTTTCGTTGTACAGCAACCCAAGGCCGCCAATTCATATTGTGTATCGATCGATTTTTGTAAAAACTTGTCTGTATAGTCCCTCAAAAAAAACAGTTGAGTTTGGGATGAATTTTGAGTAAGCTTGTAGCTATGATATCTAAAAGTAAAAGGAGTCCTATGAAAAAAATTATATTATTAAGTATTATTGCCGTAACGGCGGGTTGTTTTGAGGCCAGTGTCGATCCATCCAAAGTGGTTGCCAAAGTGGGTAGTCACGTGTATTCAACCGACGATGTCACCGCCAAAATCAACGAGTTGGATCCACAACTTAAGGAATACTTTGATAAAAAAGAAAACAAAGTGCGATTGTTGGATCAGTTGATTGACCAAGAAGTCATGTACCAACTCGCCAAAAAAGAAGGGATTGACCGTACCAATGATTACAAAAAAATATTAGCGGATATGGAACGACAAGCTGTGGTCAACATATACATTGAAAAACAAGTCAATGATGTTGCCGAAGTCACTCGAAGCGAGGTTGAAGCGTTTTATAACGAGAATCAAGATCAATTTGGTTCGTACGAAAGCCGCAACGTGAGTCATATTTTGGTAAAAACCAAACCCGAAGCTGAAAAAGTACAAAAAGAACTTAAAGCCGGATCATCGTTTGCCAGTTTAGCTAAAAAGTACTCCATTGACCCATCCAATAATCAAGGTGGTGAGTTGGGTTGGATTCGAAAAAATCAATTGGTACCCGAATTTGCGGATGCCGCTTATAAGCTAACAAACCGCGCACCCGTGTCAGGGATTGTTCAAACACAATACGGTTTTCACCTGATTCAATTAAACGATGTGAAGCAGATGCCGGAGCAGCCTTTGGACAGTGTGTATGGCGCAATTAGTGAACAATTATTGTCGCAAAAAAAGCGGGATAAGGTTCAAAACTTATTAACAAAGGGTAAGGAATCCATAAAAATCGAACGGTTTGTTGACAACCTATAGTGGAATCATGGCCGATTTCATTTAAATCGTTTGCCAAAATCAATCTCAATCTATTTGTTGGGCCTCCTGTAACAGGGGGCCTTCATGCATTATCATCCCTGTTTCAAACCATTTCATTGCATGATACCGTCACTATTTCGCCTGCGCAAACAACAACGGTAACCATTGACGATCCGGGTATTCCGACTGTGAACACGGTATCCCGGGCGGTGGCCGCATTAGCACCGCGATTGCGGCAGGGGTGGTCGATTTCTGTAGCCAAGCGGATTCCGTTGGGGGCGGGTTTAGGAGGGGGGAGTAGCAATGCGGCGACCGTTCTGTTAGCCTTAAATGCCTGTGAAAATTTGGGGTTACCCCCCTCCGAGTTACGGGTCTTGGGAGCGGGTATTGGATCCGATGTCCCCTTTTTTACACAGGGCGGCCACGCGCGTGTATCGGGAACAGGGGACCGGGTAGCGGCGACGCCACCGGTAGTCCCCTCGCCCTATATCGTCCTGATTACTTCAGACACTCATTGTTCCACCCAAGCGGTGTACCGGGCCTATGATGCCCTGGGCCATTATGATTGTTTGGACACGCTATCCCCAACCCAACAAGATTCCATTGGTCCGAATAGCCTCCAAAAGGCGGTAATGCAGCAATACCCCGACCTTAACGCATTGTGTACGCGCATTCACACCGTAATTAAACCCCGGTCGGTTTGGCTAACGGGTTCTGGATCAACGTTGTATGTGCCCTGCACCAGTGCGGCCGATCAGGACGCCATCTGTGCGGCCATAGCCCCGCATCTTGACCGCAATCATCATCAATTAATCCCCGTGGAATGTGTATGGGACACGGTATCGCAGTTTAATTGCATTGCCCCATAAACCCCACTGGTACCGAGGGCCGGACTTGAACCGGCACGGATGTTAAAGTCCATTGGATTTTAAGTCCAACGTGTCTACCAATTCCACCACCCCGGCTTACCTTTACTTAGTATAGTTGGGGATGGGCATTTAAACAAGTGGTCTATTTATAACGATTTGAAGGTGCAGGACCAGCCTATACACTGGCTGATGGGCCACTCCGGGGATTAGGCTGGAACAACCGATGGCGCAATAATACCACCACCCAAAATGCGATCGTTTTTATACACCACACAGGACTGGCCCGGTGCTATAAAGGCCTGCGGCATGCGCAGTTGTATGGTTGCGTGATCGGGTTGATGGTGGTGCACCGTAGCCTGAATGGGGGCCATAGCGTAGCGCAGTTTAATGGTCACGGATTCGGTATTTAGCAAATCCCCCGACACGGTTGAAAAGGTGTGCACACCCAATTTGTGGTGCCGAAACGCGTCTTTTTCCCCCACAAACACGGTATTGGTTTCCGTATCAATACGGTGCACATATAAAGGGGTTGGGGCAGAAATAGATAGGCCTTTTCGCTGACCAATTGTAAATTGATGAATACCGGAATGGCGTCCCAGGACACGGCCATCCATGTGGCAAATATCCCCATCTGGAATGGTTGCGGTGCCCACACGCGTTTCCACCAAATCGCGATAGCTTTTTTGAGAGATGAAGCAAATATCTTGGCTATCGGGCCGGTTGGCATTCACCAGGCCCATCTGGGTAGCCATCTCACGAATCTGAGGCTTGGTGTAGCGTCCTAGGGGAAACAGCAAGCGTTTGAGCTGGGATTGACCCAACATATACAAAAAATACGATTGGTCTTTGGCCGTATCGGTAGCGGCTTTAATGTGATACCGATCCTGGCCGGGGGTTTTGGTAATTTTACAATAATGGCCCGTGGCAATGTAATGAGCATCCAATACATCGGCTCGCTGCAACAATTCGTCAAACTTAATAAATCGGTTGCAGGCCACACAGGGATTGGGCGTCTGACCGCTGGCATACGCCGAAATAAAGGGGTCCATAACCGTCGCTTTAAATCGATCGCGGACATTAATCACAAAGTGCTTAATACCCAACCGCTGACACACACGGCGGGCGTCGGCTACCGCTCCCAAATTGCAGCAGGCCGATTGACGCTGTTCTTCAAAGGGAAGCAACTGCATGGTAATCCCAATCACTTCGAAGCCACGCTTTTGCAGCAATGCCGCCGTTACCGACGAATCCACCCCACCACTCATGCCCACAATCACACGTTTTTTGTTCATAATGCGTATTATATCGGGAATCTTGGGATAACTGAAGGCCCATGATGCGGGGTGGTTTGTCAAGAACATCAATCCCTTAACTACGGACGATGCCCGCCAGCCAATCGCAGGGCAATGCGATACGCATCATGATGACTAGTGAATGTATAGGGCACGTGGGGAATAATCCGCCCCTGAGGCATCACAAATGTGTCATAGTCAACCGGACGATTTGTGGCCCGATGAATGGTCCGCTTCCCCACGGTGGGCTCGCCTATAATAACACTGTTTGGATGCTTGGCGAGCACCAACGCCGCTGCCTCCGCCGCCGAAGCGGTACGGGCGTTCACCAAAATCACCAATGCCGTTGTAGGCACATAGGGGTGCTCTGGGGGACGCGTCACCGCAACAACATCTTGAGAACGGGTTACTTCCACCATAACATTTGCTGTCACAAATACCGCAGCAAACGCCAAGGCATTGTGCAAATACCCCCCTGGGTTATCCCGCAAATCCACCATAATTTTAAGCGGACCGCTGGGATTGTACCGCCGAAGCCGCCCCACCATATCATCAATCACCACAACGGGATCAAACGATGACACGGTAATCACAATGTGATCCGAAACGGGCTGGATGGTTATCGCCTGTAGAGGGATCCACAGCATCCCCATTATTCCTGCAATAACCCAGTGTTTCATCCATTTCACTATACGCCATTGCCATTGCCCCGTCTATGCATTGCCCCTTCCATCCTCCTTTGCTACAGTTATTCGTATGACATCATCCAACAACCCGTTTAATCCCCGTGATTGGACACCCCACCCCGACCAAACCTTTCACGATATCACCTACCACTATGCCCGTTCGGTTGGAGCGGTACGGATTGCGATTAACCGACCCGAATGCCGCAACGCGTTTCGGCCCCAAACAGTCGACGAATTGCTCATCGCCTTTGAGGACGCCCATAAGAACCCCCGCATTGGCACGATTATTTTAACCGGAAACGGGCCCTCCCCAACCGATGGCGGCTGGGCCTTTAGTTCCGGCGGCGATCAACGCGCTCGTGGCAAAGATGGGTATTACAGTACAACCACCCATTCCGGACCAGGTCGTTTGCATATTCTGGAAGTACAGCGATACATTCGATGCATTCCCAAGATTGTTATTGCCGTTGTGCCCGGCTGGGCGGTGGGTGGCGGGCATTCCCTGCATGTGGTCTGTGATTTAACAATTGCGTCCCGGGAACATGCGATATTTAAGCAAACCGATCCCGATGTAGCCAGCTTTGATGCGGGGTATGGATCGGCGTATTTAGCCAAGCAAATTGGTCAAAAACGGGCCCGAGAAATCTTTTTTTTGGGATTGAATTACTCGGCAGATGAGGCTCTGGCTATGGGGATGGTCAATGCCGTCGAGACCCATCATACCATTGAAACCAAGGCCTTGGATTGGGCCAAACGCATTCAAGGCAAATCCCCTATGGCCATGCGACTGTTAAAGTATGGGTTCAACTTAACCGATGACGGTATGATGGGGCAACAATTATTTGCCGGCGAAGCCACCCGATTGGCCTACGCCACCGACGAAGCCACCGAAGGCCGTCACGCCTTTTTGCAAAAACGTGCCCCCAATTACAGTGACACGGACTGGCTCTATTAGCGGATACCCCTCTAGTCAATCCGTTTACAATTGCGTATACTAACAACGATCGCGCTCGTAGCTCAGTGGATAGAGCAACGGACTTCGAATCCGTGTGCCGTAGGTTCGATCCCTACCGAGCGCGCCATAACTTTATTGTCAATCCACACCTACTCAATATGCCCACAGTTTCGTACAATACCGATATAGTGGTTTGGATTGTAATCAGTATTGTCGCATTAACGGGATGGCTAAACGCTAGCATCACCTGGTCGGTTGTGGGCAAAACCCCTACGGGTACAATTATCACGGTTATTGACCAATCTCTAGACCCCGGGTGGCATACCTATTGGAAAAACCCCGGCGATAGCGGCGCCCCCGCTACTATGCGCAGCCACACTTCCGATGTTGTCTTCGAGGACCTTGCCTTCCCCCAACCCACGGCTTTTTCAACCGAGGGATTAATCACCTACGGCTATATCAACCTCGTTCGCTACACGCTCCCCATTCACGCTCCCCCCGATACCACCATGGTTTCCGCAACCATGTCATGGTTGATATGCAAGGATATCTGCATTCCCAAAAACGCCATTTTATCGTTAGATATTCCCAAAAACATCGTTGACTATACCCCAACTACCCCCTTGACCCCAACGGTAACCATCACCCATGATGGCAAAAATCTAACCATAACCCTGCCAAAATCCATTCAAAATGCGGTATTTTACCCCTATACCAATGGGGATCTGTACCCCCATAAGCAACGCCAACGGGGCAATCGCATCCATATACCGATGGTAGCGACTGAATTGTCCCGTATCAGTGGTGAACTGTTTTGGGATGATCAATCCCATACCATTAGTCAACCGGTGACACGGGTTTCCCGTCCCTACAAATCCCTTTTTATGACATTACTTAGCGCCTTTGTGGGGGGATTACTGCTGAATGTTATGCCCTGCGTGTTCCCCATCCTGGGCATCAAAGCCTTGCAAATACAAAAGCCCTCCATCAAAGAGGCCCTTTACTATGGTGCCGGTGTATGGGCCAGTTTACTCGCATTATGCAGTCTAATTTTAGGCTTAAAACAAGCCGGGCATGCTGTTGGCTGGGGATTTCAACTGCAATCCCCCCTTGTGATTGCAGGGCTCATCATCCTATTCTTAACCATCATTTTAATTAATATCAGTGCAATCGCCATACCCATACCCCGATTCCTGGCCAAAAAAACCCAAAGTGCGTTTTTAAGTGGCATCCTCACCACGATTATTGCCACGCCCTGTACTGCCCCGTTTTTGGGTAGCGCCTTGGCCATCGCTCTCTTCCAATCACCCTGGATCAGCCTCGCCACATTCACCCTCATTGCCGCCGGATTGGCCCTGCCCATGATGCTCATTATGATGCACCCCAAAACCGCCCAATACCTGCCCAAAACCGGTGCCTGGAACACCGTGTTCAAACACAGTGTCACCCTTGGATTGAGCTTAACTGTGGTGTGGTTATTCAGCGTTTTATATCAACAAATCCCGCTCTTTATGTACGCTGTTATGGGTGGCGTTATTGTAATTGGTATGAGCGTGCTGGCCTATAAACACCGTCGACCGGGGTTGCTGCTAATAACCCTCGTGATTCTTCCCCCGCTGCTCTATACCCGTATGACCCCCACGTCCACCACCGATTGGATCCCCTACTCCCCCGACACTATCGCCGCATTCGAGCAAACCCAGCAGCCGTATTTTATTGATGTTACCGCAACATGGTGCATTACCTGCCAAACCAATAAACTCACCGTATTAAACACCCGAGCCGCTCAGGCCTTATTTAAAAAACACAGCGTGCGCACCGTTCGTGCCGACTGGACCCAACGCCATCCCGACATCACCCAGCTCCTGGAACGCCACAACAAAGCCAGTATTCCCACCTATATTTACTTTGACGGGCAATCTCATTATGTATTTGATGCCGTACTATCCCTGCGTATTCTCACCAATCGGTTGCAATCGCCGTCTCGTTAACCCATCCATAAAAAACTTGCATTTGGCCATGGGTTTGGTTAGGCTATAAAAAGATCGTATGCAAACCATTATTGATACCGTACTCCATCCATTTTTTATTCAATTATCGGCCATTATTGGCCGTGTTGCTGAGGCCATCTGGTACTACCCGGTTATTATTGGGTGTTTATTTTGTGGTATTTATTTTACGCTTCGATCCGGTTTGATTCAATTTCGGGGCATCCCCCACGCCATCCAGTTATTACGTGGCCGATTTGACGATCCGCAGTCGCCTGGCACCATCACCCATTTTCAAGCCCTTATGGCGGCTTTGTCGGGAACCATCGGTCTGGGAAATATTGCCGGTGTTGCCATTGCCATTACGTACGGCGGGCCCGGGGCTATTTTATGGATGTGGATCATCGGATTATTGGGGATGGCCACCAAATTTGTGGAAGGCACCTTGGGCACCCAGTACCGCGTCATCAAGAATGGGGCTATCTTTGGGGGGCCCATGTATTATATTCATCAACGCTTACCCAAATTCTTAAAGCCCTTAGCGTATTTATTTGCCATATCCACCATTTTTGGGGCCTTTGGCGCCGGGGGGATGTTTCAGGCCAACCAAGCCGCTTCGGCCTTACACACCTATTTTAATATTCCAACCGGTGTGGTTGGTTTTTTGTTAGCCGTTACGGTTGGCGTGGTTATTATTGGGGGAATTCGGCGCATTGGCCGCGTGGCTGGAAAAATCGTCCCCGCCATGTGTATCATCTATATTTTAGGCGCATTGACCATATGCCTCATGAATAGTGCCCGTATTCCCGAGGTCATAGCCCTTATTTTTACCGATGCGTTTACCGGCCAAGCTGTGGCCGGCGGCTCAATTGGTACGGTTATTATATGGGGAATACGCCGGGCCGTGTTTTCCAATGAAGCGGGGCTGGGGTCATCGGCCATTGCTCATGCAGCGGTTAAAACCGACTACCCCATACGGGAAGGCGTGGTGGCCTCGATTGGCCCCTTTATTGATACCATTTTGGTTTGTACGGCTACCGCTATTGTGATTATATTGGGCGGACAGTATCACCCATCGGCTAAAACACATGCATCGGCCATCACATTTGATGCCCCCATAGCTATGCATGCAAATCATGCCGCGTTTCGTATTGAGTCCCGTGATGATGGTCAGGGGAATCGTGTGGTATATCAGGCGTCCGACACCATTGAAACCTACACGTCTCCCTTGTTCACCGTAGCCAAACCCAATACCACCTGGTACGGCACCCCAACGGTTGATGTATTGGGTAACGGCATTCGGTTCAAAACCAAACGTGGTCGCGGTAATTATGCGGTTCTATTACGTGATGCGCAAGGCAACCGCGTTACCGGCCTCAAGCTGCATGGCGATGAAAAATATTTTTTTGTGTCCCAACCCAATAAAACCGACGTCACAATGGTTCACTTTAAAATCGCGCGTAGCCAATCAAACAATGAATGGACCACGCATACCATTGAATTTTTAAGCGATACCGCCGAATGGATTCAGTCGAAAGATTACCTGCACCAGATGTCTCTCCAGATCATTGTTGATAAAAACAGTGCGGGCTTTGAATTGGATGATATATCGGTCAGCCAACCCCTAACCGGCATTGCATTAACCATCGCCTCATTTGATCAATTTATACACGGATTTGGGTCGGTGTTTATAACCGTTGCGGTGTTATTATTTGCCTTTTCAACCATTATTACCTGGTCCTATTACGGTGAATCCGCGATGGTATTTTTATGGGGGCCTAAAGGTGTTTTGCCCTTTAAAGTACTCATGCTCACCCTGGTTTTTTTGGGATCCTTAATTGGATTAAAAACCGTCATTAATTTTTCGGATGCTATGATTGGGCTAATGGTTATTCCCAATGTTATTGCCCTGCTATACCTATCGGAAGACGTGTTTAGTGACGCCTATGATTATTTTAAACAGCTAAAGGCCAACGCCTTTAAGCGATACGATTAATGCGCGGGTATCATTGCATCGCCACTGCACTTATTTGGGGATTTATCGCCTTGTCGGTATGGGGGACCGTGGTTCCGGTTGTATCGTATTCCAAAAATACCGGGCTATTGGGGGGAGTGTTTTATCAAGACAGCACGTCCGATGGGAGCACCCATCAAGCGCTGTTACTCTCCCAAAAACGGGGAATATCAACGTATGTCAGTCGTCGGAATATGATCCTTGGTCCCGTCCGATGGAACATCGATCTGTACTACACCAATATGGGCTCGTATTACTATGGCCCCTTACCCGCTGGAACGGTCCTGAACGATGACTATTTGATGTACCAAAACGTCTGGGCGAAATGGGGCGTTGAAATTCCGTTATCTCATGGATGGGACGGGCTTTTGGGACTATCGTATACCGGATACATAGAGGACCCCATTGCGAATTCCAAACCACTGTTTACCAATCAATCCGATGTGGGGGTTATGGTGGGTATTCAACGGGACACACGCAACCGGGAAATCAACAGCACATCCGGGTACTTTAATACCCTATCCGCGACGCTTTATGCCCAACGGCTTCAATTGGTTTCGGATGTACGATGGTTTGTGCCCTTGCCCCCGAAATCAACGCTGGCTACGCGCGTTTACACAACCTATACCCGGGCGTCGGATCGCCACATTGCCTATGACCCTTGTGCCGGCAGCTATTTTTACATGCGTGGGTATCAACCCAATACCTTTTGTGATGCATTTATTGGGTTTGCACAAGTGGAATACCGGTTTGAATGGCGGTCGTTTATGCATCTGGCCCCCTTTATTGAAGCGGGTGGGATGGGGCCCCAATTATTCTCGATGAACCAACCGTTATTGTCGTATGGCTTGGCAATTCATATTCCCATTGGGCCGGTTAGCTTGCGAATCGAACCCGCTTTTTCCAATAATAATCGGGCCTTTTATTTTGGGTTTAATCACGTATTCTAAACCGATTGTGACGCCGTAATGGGAGCACCATCAATGGGGGGAAGCCCCTTATATAAGTCGGCGCCGGGGAATACGCCACAGACATCGTGGGTATAATAATAGTCCGACCACATAAAATCACAGGGTAACGTAATGCCCGGGTGTTGCGCAATCAGCCAATGAAAATAACGTCCCACCCCCGATTCCAAATACCCACTAACCCCACACGATAACCCGTACTCACGCGCGGCGTGAATCGCCTGCACCGTTGGTCGAATCCCCCCCATGCTGGATGGCTTTATCATGACGCCTATCGGTAGCCCCGCAAACAATGCCATATCCTGGACCCTGCGAATGGACTCATCCACAATAATACGGTGCGGGTATCGCTGACTCATCCGGCGCAACAAATCCGGTTCAGCGGCAGACACCGGCTGCTCAATGCGTACCCAGTCCGGCAAAACGTCCAATTGGTGCCAGTTGGTGGTGTCAAACGACTCGTTGGCATCAACAACAATCCGTGTGAATGGCGCCCCCACCGACCGAATCACACGATTCATAATTGCCAGTGTGTTCGGCGTCACTTTTAATTTTAAGCCCCTGTACCCCTGTGCGGCAATGCGCTCAATGGCCTGACCATACGCATCATCGGTTGGCTGCATGCCCAACATGGCATTTCCATCAATCGGTCGCGGTGCAATCCCCAAAAAGTCATGAACCGCGCACCCCTGCTGTCGCGCATCCCGCTGCACAATAATTTGATCCAGCGCCGTTTGTATAGTGGCCGACACCCCCTCGGCCGGATTCGGTACCCGCCCTGGATCATCCAAATACCGCCGGACATCGCCCCCATGCGCGGATAGCCACGACCATACTGTTGATTGCGTCATGTGGTGAGTACGCCCATGAATGCGTGCAGGGGCTTCTCCCCAAAATACCCCACTGGCATCGGCGTACTGCAATAACACCGTTTGACGCGTGAACAACGGCCCCTTAACCGTGCGTACCGGGTATCGTAATGGCAATTCAACCCAATGAATGGTCAATTCCGTCATATCACCCAGTGTATCAATCCGTTGTGTATTATCCAAGCGCCCCCTATTCAAGCCCCCTATACCTTGTTAAAATACTGACATGAACGCCAATTTTAGCCTGATTTCGTTGGGATGCGCACGGACCTTGGTGGATTCTGAGGCCATGGTACAATCCATTCAATCGGTTGGCTTTACCTTGGTTGCGGAAGGCACCACCGAATCCATTACGGTGCTCAACACCTGTTCGTTTATCCAGGCCGCTATTGATGAAACGGAATCCAATATTGAACGATTGATTGATCAAAAAAATCAAGGGCATATTCGCTATATTTGCGTGGTGGGCTGCTACCCATCTCGATTTAAACCGGAGGTGCTCGAAGAAAAGTACCCTCAAGTGGATCTGTGGTGCACAACCCGTGATGAAGCCACCTTGCACACCCGCATGGCAAAACGTATATTTAACCAAAAATACACCCCCCATACAACCAAGCCCTACACCAAAATCAGTCCATCCCACTACGCCTACCTCAAAATTTCGGAGGGCTGTGATAATTGGTGCGCGTTTTGCACAATCCCCAAAATCCGGGGCACCCATCGATCCAAATCGATTGCCGCTATTCGTGAGGACGCCAAACGGCAGATGGCTATGGGAGCCAAGGAGCTCATCATTGTAGCGGAAGACACCACGGCCTGGGGAGAGGATATATACGGCACCCCCTGTCTGGAAACCCTACTCGATGGCCTGCGCGACCTGGATGCTTGGATTCGGTTGATGTATATTTTCCCAGCCCGTGTTACCCCCAAACTCATTCATGCCATTGCCACCACCCCCAATGTGATTCCCTATATTGACATGCCCATTCAACACGTTAACACCGAGCTCCTATCCCGAATGAATCGCCGCCACGACAAAGCATTTCTCGAAAACATTATCACCGATATGCGTGCCGCCATTCCCCATTTGGCCCTGCGCACCACCTTTATTTGCGGGTTTCCTGGTGAAACCGATGACCATGTTCACGAAATATGCGATTTTTTGGATACCCATACCATCGATCATATCGGCTGCTTCACCTATTCTCCCGAGCCCAATACACGGGCCTACACGTATGGTGAGACCGTGCCGGAATCGGTTCGTCGGGAACGGGTATCTCGTATAATGGATCATCATTTTCGTCAGCGTGGGGATCGTCAGCTGCGCCGGTTGGGGGAAACCGTTATCCTACTATACGAAGGCAACGGGTGTGGCCGCAGCGTCTATGAAGCCCCCGATGTGGACAACGTTATTCGACTGGACATTCCCAATCCCCCCTACCAGCCCGGTGACATGATTGCCGTACGCTTAACGGGCGTATCCGGCATCGATTTTATTGGGAAGCCCGTTGACGCCTAGTATTTTCACCCAAATCATTGCGGGCACAATCCCCTGCCACCGCATCACAGAAACCGCCGATTTTATTGCATTTCTAGACATTCATCCCATTGCGACCGGGCACACCTTGGTTGTTCCCAAAAAAGAAATCGACAACCTATTCGATTTGGACGATGCCCTGCTATCGCAGTATCTACTCATTGCCAAGCCCATTGCCCAGGCCATTCACCAAGCGGTTCCCTGCAAACGCGTTGGGATACTGGTTGCCGGACTGGATGTGCCCCACGCCCACCTACACCTGGTCCCCATTCACACCGGTGCGGATCTTAATTTTGCTAATGCTCGTGCTGCAGACCCGAATGATTTACAAGCCGTAGCCGCCCGCATTCGCGCGCATTTACCCACAGCATGATTCCCCCACAGCTGCCCCAATTAAGAATTCATTATGTTTATTTTTTATGATTTTGAAACGAGTCAGCGTCATTTTTTAGGTCAAATATTATCGTATTATTTTGTTGTAGTGGATCGTCAGTATCGGATTATCCGCGAATGCGAGGGATTGATTAAACCCAATCGTATGGAATGCCCGTCCTGCGAGGCCATTGCGGTGAATCAATTATCCATTCACGATTGCGTGACCCGTGGTATCCGCGAATACGACGCCGCCCAACGTATTTTTGATTTTATAGACGATGCCATAACAACCCACGGCCCCATGCCCTTAACCGGTTTTAATTCGGCACGTTTTGACTTTAAACACTTTGAAAAACTCCTATTAAAAAACGGTATAAGCCCCTCTTTTTACGGAAAAGTTAGCTCATTGGACGTCTATCAATTTGCCAAATATTGCGCCCTATCGCATCCGGAAACCTTCCCCTTTACCCGAAAAAAAACACATGACATCACATCGTTTGGGTTTCGATTGGAAGAGCTGTGTCGGGCATTTGACTGCTTGGACACCCCGCAAACCCATGATGCCAAAGACGATGTCCACCTCACCATTGCCTTAACCAAAGCCCTGGAAAGCCGATTTTCCCAAACGCTATCGGATTTTCATGCCCGTCAATTAAACACCCAGTCCTTTTGCACCCCTAACACCTATTTGCGGGAGCCATTTTTTCGGTACGAGCAAACCGCCGACACGCCGATTGTAGATACCAACCAATGGCTGGTGATTGGCCAACCCAGCAAAACCGCATTTTTATTACTAAACAGTCGCGATTATACCGAAAAAAAACCGACTAATGTTGCAGACCACGCCCCGCTAATCCGTTATTTGAATACACGAACCACCTACATTCATGTATCGGTTCACCCACAAACCGATGCGCACAGCGCCATACTCGCTGACCCGCATATTCGCACAATTACTGCCAAAGCCCGTGATTATTTTTTGTTGTTTCCGGTATCTTGGGACATCGAATACCGGCCCTGGGCCATGGGCTTCGATCGTATTGATACCCTGCGGGCCTGCATTCAACGCCTGATTCAGGACCCGAATGCCCATGCCGCGATTATTGCCGAATGGCGCAATCGCCAACCCCACCTATCCGCCGAGGCGGCCAGACGTGACCGATTGATGATCACCCTTTTTAATCGATTTTACCTCAACCATCACCGCAACCCTTTACCCCGTCACGCGCAGCAGTACATTCAGTCCCGGTATGTATCCGGCACCATGTTTCAAAACCCTGATGATCGCACCAACCTAGACACCGAGTTGGCAACCATTGAATTAAAACGCAGCCAGGTCCCTAAAAGCAGCCGCGAATACCGCATTTTTTCAGAGCTTTATGACTACACCGCCCAATTTATTGCGACGTATTTAGCCGGTCAACACATCTAAAATAGCGGCTTTTTGGTTCTGCGCATCGCGATAGCCATGATCAATCAAGGCATTTAAATACCCCGGCTCAAACATTAAGTAACTTTTTAAATCATACCCATTGTTTTTGGATCCAATGAGTCGCAATAAATGCGTCAAAATACGCGGGCACTCATAATCAAATGACGTTACTAGTTCTGTAAAATCCACAGAAGGCCTTACAATAATGGATTTAATATGTTTCAATTCGCCTGTATTGCTTGTGGAAACGGTATGATTAATTCGACTTAATCGCTCTTGATCCACATCCAATGAATCAAATAAAATGGTATTTAATATTCGCGAAAAAATATCCCCAAATGAAATCGTCTCTTTAATGGGGTTATCCACTTCATTAATCGGGCGAATGCCTATGACAACCAGTCGATCCGCCCCACTCCGAATGGCCGGACTCAGCGGTGAAAAATTGCGCAAACTACCATCTCCAAAAAACTGCTGGTTGATTTTAACGGGTGGAAATAAAAATGGAATGGCTGTTGAGGCCATCAAATGTTTCACCCGAATGACTTCCGAAATTCCTACCCGACGGACACGTTCCCATTCCTTGCGGGTGCTGGACTGAACGAATGTTGTTGACACGGACTTATTAAAACTGGTGGCTGTAATGGCCAAACTGGATAAAAACCCCTGCTGCAAACAATACTCGATGCGATCAAAATCAATATGACTGGATAGTAGTTTAGCTAAAGGAATCGCATTTAAAAAACTATTACTATCTTTTAATCCACGTCGAATTAAATGAAAAACATTTATCAATGTTTTTGAATAATGGCCTGAAATAATATCCGAATAGTAAATATCGGATGTCCTCAAATGGCCCCACATCCGTTTGAGCGTGGCAACCGCTGTCCGAAATCGATCCGCATTGGCTGCCAAATACGCTGCATTAATGGATCCAGCACTGGTACCGGTTATAACGGTAAATGGACTTTTATCTTCCGACACCCATTCACTGATTGCCGTAAGAACGCCCACTTGAAACGCCGTTCGGGCACCCCCCCCCGATAAAACCAAGCCCAGTTGACCGGTCATGTATTTTCCCGCCCGTTTTTACTATTCCAACACCAAAATTCTACTATCATATCTCCGGAGTACCCTATAAACGTTTCATAACTATAAACCGTAGTCGCTATTCCCTTCAAGAATTTTTTTGAAACATCCATTTTAACCAACGAGAGCTCGACGAGATGAAATCGCCATGATACAATCACATTCAATGAGCGCTCGTAGCTTAATTGGATAGAGCACCTGACTACGGATCAGGAGGTTCGGGGTTCGAATCCCTGCGAGCGCGCCATGTTTATCCACGATCTTCAATTAGGCTGCCCCCTGGTTTTTTGACTGAAGATTACTGCAACACATAATACCGAAATGCGCCTTGATAATAAACGAGCACTATCAGCGGGCTGGTTTTTTTAGCCGTCACACGCTTGAAATCCGTCATCGATCCAATGGGCACTTGATTCACTTCGGTAATAATACCATTCACAGGAATTCCCGCCTGACTGGCTGGCGATCCCGGTGAAATGGTGTCAATAATCACCCCTTGAATGCGGGGCAATTGGAGCCGACTGCGATCCGCATCCGAAATGGGCTTGACGCCGATGCCATAGCTAACCGGTGCTTTTTGCGGGGCTTCGGTTACGTACACCGGCCCATCCAACTGACCAATCACCACCGGCACAACCATGTCCCGATTATTGCGACGAATGCGCAGATCTACGGACGTATCGGGCTTGGTCAACGCAACCCGATTGCGAAAGTCAACCACCCGATTAACGGCCTCATCATCAATATGCGTAATAATATCCCGCCGTTGAATACCCGCTGTATCCGCCGGGCTATTGGGCGTTATGTTCACTACCATAACCCCCTGCTCAATCACCCCCAAACCCGCCGCTAAGTCGGGATCTATATCTTGGATCATCACCCCCAAATACCCCCGGGTAAACCGACCGTATGCCTTTAATTGCTCCATAATCGGCCGGGCCATCGTCATGGGAATGGAAAACCCAATCCCCATCGATCCCCCACTTTGACTAAAAATAGCGGTGTTAATCCCCACCACTTCACCCGCCATATTCACCAATGGCCCGCCGGAATTACCGGGATTAATGGCCGCATCCGTTTGAATAAAATTTTCATAATCCGTAATCCCCATGTGATTTCGCCCTTTGGCGCTTACAATCCCCGCAGTCAATGTATTGGATAACCCAAACGGATTGCCAATTGCCAAGACCCAATCCCCAACCGCCAGGGCATCCGAATCGCCCATAGGTACATAGGGAAAGGGATCGGGATGATGGATTTTAATAAGCGCGACATCTGATTGGGGATCCGCACCAATGAGCTCGGCTTCAAATTCGCGATTGGTGCTTAATCGCACCACAATACGACGCGCGTTTTCAACCACATGATTATTGGTTAAAATATACCCCGAGGGATCAATAAAAAAGCCCGATCCTTGGCCTGTTTTGGGCTGAGAATACCGACCCGAACCGCTTGGGTCACCAAAAAAGAATTGATTCAAGAATGGATCATTCCAATAATGGGACGGGGTCGACCGAGCGCTCCCTTTTTCCACTTGAATAAACACCACCGCAGGCGATGCCTTTTTAGCAATATCAGCAAAAGACGGAACCACCACGGCATACGCGAGTACTTGGATTCCAACTATGATTGCCATCATCATCATACCGTACATACGCCTCTATATTATAGGGGTCTCGCCTTATTGTGTGAAGTCCCTTATTCAACAAAGTGCCCTGGGATTTGATT
>JALQXX010000020.1:0-4941 GCA_023262965.1 Candidatus Marinamargulisbacteria bacterium | reverse complement strand
GATTTGCGGTTAGAGTGGCGTTTACAATAGTGCTATGACCATTGTTGTCGTTGGCGCGGGTGCTGCGGGATTTTTTTCGGCTATTCATAATAAATATACCCATCCCCATGATGATGTCATTATTATTGAAAAAAGCACGGAATTGCTAACGAAGGTCACGCTATCCGGTGGGGGGCGCTGCAACGTTACCCATGCCTGCTTTGATCCCCAGCAACTCTGTGATTTTTACCCACGTGGCGCTAAAGAACTCCGGGGCGCCTTTCATCGATTTAGCCCTGAAGATACCATGCATTGGTTTGAATCGCGTGGGGTTCCTTTAAAAATTGAAGCCGATAACCGGGTATTTCCGGTATCCAACAATGCCCATGATATTGCCAATTGTCTCATCCATGAAGCAAAAAAGCTCGGCATTGCCATTTGGACCAAATGCAGCATTCGCAGTATTACTAAAGCCGATGCCGCCCCATTTGCCGTTACTCTTAGCAACGGGCGTACCCATACCTGCACGAAATTGGTATTGGCTACCGGCAGCAATCGCCAGGGATATCAACTGGCCGAATCCTTAGGGCACACCATTGTTCCGCCCGTACCATCGTTATTCACCTTTAAAATACCCGACCCAAATCTGCATGAATTATCCGGGCTATCTGTTCCAGCGGTTCAGATTCGCTTATCGATTGGTAAAAATCGCTGCCACCAGGGACCCCTGCTAATCACGCATTGGGGCATGAGCGGCCCCGCCATTATTAAATCGTCCGCATGGCATGCCATTGATCTTCATCGGGCCAACTATTCGTGCGACATGACAATCCATTGGTTGGCTGACTATACGAGGCATGCTATTGAGCAGGCCATTCAAACAACCGCTAAAAAATACCCCAAAAAACATCTCAGCAATCCATCGCCGTTTTCCGAAATTCCCAGCCGTTTATGGGATTATTTGGTCCGGCATTGGAATCTATCGTTACCGGATCATTGGGGAGGGCTCACCCCACGGCACATGCACCTCATCGCGGATCGGTTGCAGTCCGATGTGTTTGCAGTATCCGGCAAAGGAACCTTTAAAGACGAATTTGTCACCTGCGGCGGCGTGGCCTTGCATGACATTCATTTTTCGAATATGGAAAGTCGGGTATGCCCGGGCCTGCATATTGTGGGGGAACTATTGAATATTGATGGCGTTACAGGGGGCTTTAATTTTCAATCCGCCTGGACAACCGGGGTTCTCTCGGCATGCTAAGTCACTCTGTAGCATGGGTTTAACCATGGAGTCTAGAAAGCCCTACGACTGGGCGATTATTGAGAGTATTTTCTGGCTAGCGGTGCCATCCCCATAGGGATTTTTTTGATGAATCATGCGGGCATATCGATCCGTTGACTGCAACAAGTCGATTACTGTATCCACAATTGTGCTGGTGTTGGTACCCACCAAAATGGCACACCCGGCCTCAACACCTTCCATACGCTCGGTCACCTCGCGGGCTACCAGCACCGGCTTATTTAAACTGGGGGCCTCTTCTTGAATCCCCCCCGAATCGGTCACAATAATTGTTGATAACTGCATGAGCTGAACCAATTCACTATAACTGGCGGGGGGGTAAATCCACACATGATTGGTTTGCCCAAGGGTAGATGTCACCTGTTCGCGAATGTCGGGATTGGGATGGACTAACCAAACAATATCCAGATCATCCCGCAGGGCAACCAACTGCTGAATTGCAGCCATAATACGCTGCAATCCGCCCCCCCAATTTTCACGGCGATGAACCGTAACCAGTATCATTGGCCGGCCAACGTCGTGATGGTTGGCCCAGGGATGCTGATGCGCCGGACGATCCCATCCCACATGCTGCGCATGCATTAAAGCATCAATGACGGTATTTCCCACTTCATGGACGTTCCTGTAAACCCCTTCGCTATGCAATGCTGCGGTGGCTTTTGGGGTGGGGGTAAAATGCCAATGCGCCAATGGCGTGATGATACGTCGATTGGCCTCTTCAGGGAATGGTTCATAGATATTACCCGATCGCAAACCGGCCTCGACATGCGCAACTGGAATGCGTTGATAATACCCGGCAATGGCCCCTGCCAATGCGCTAATGGTATCCCCTTGGACCATTACAACATCCGGAGACGCCGCTATCAACGCCGACTCAAGCGATTGCATCAACTGCGACTGAAGCGCGGATAGTGTGGGGTTAGTTCGATTCACCGTCAATACCACCTGGGGATGAATATCAAAAAACGACAGCACATCGTGTAAAATCGCTTCGTGTTGACCCGTGACAATAACCAGTGGCGCCAATTGATCCGAAAAATGTCGCCGCATAGTGGTCACTATCGGGGCCAGTTTAATCCCTTCCGGGCGTGTGCCCACAACAATCGCGATTTTTTTCATACGATTATTATGGTACACATTGCCCCTATTTTGAATAGGGACTTTATGGGTTCACCCCATGCCCACCCGTATCACCCGTTATCCCAATAAAATCCTATTCAATTTTTCCAAAACCTGTTCGGCGCGGTTCTCCCACGTATTAGACTGAATGGCGTCCATACTCTTCAAATAATAGGCATTTAACATACCGGGATCATTTTGCAAGGCGATTAATGCCTGTTTCATTTCAGTCGGTGTTTTGACTTGTAAAATCGCATTGGTCATATTTAAATCACGCACGGTGTGACTGGGCAATGTTTCCGACACAACAACACACCCGGACGCCATTGCTTCAAATACACCCGTTTCAAAATCAATATTTGACGAATAATGCACATTTAATGCGACCTTACTGGATCGTAAATCGGAAAAATAATCCGCCCCATATCGGCCTTTTTTAATCGTTACCATGTGGCGTGACGGAAATAGCCATCGCCGGCGACGAAATGACAGTGTTCGATTAAAAATAGCAAAATATTTTTTTGATAATGGGTTTTGATGAATGTATTCACTGGGGGTACCATTATTCAACACAGACATATGCTTAACGTGATGCGGAAATGTGGATTGCACTTTTTGCATACATGCTGATGTGTGCAAAAAAACCCACGAAAATATATCGGATTTCAATAGTGCATCAATGCATTTTCTTCGATGCAATAATTCAGTACTCCACAAAACAATGGGCTGTGTCACATTCGAAAAAACCGCTGGCGGGATTCCATCGGCTCGTTGCAAAAAAACAATATCAAATGCACCGTTTAAATTCTCAATGGTTGTCTTGATTAACGCATTCCCACCCGTTGCTCTCAACTGCCGATAATCGATAGGAATAACATCCACACCTTTTTGTTTAAAGGCTTTTGCCATCCAAAATTCAGCGCCCCAGCTCACATGGGAATGAACGGCAATATACAAGATTCGCATTACGCTAACCGTTTTTTCTCATAAATAATGGTTGCCACCCCCTATCAATCAGCTCTTTAACAATCCTATTGCGAATTTTAAAATGGCTTTGCCGGTTTTTTTTCCACGATGCATTGTCATCACTGCCATAATCCGATCCTTTTAAACTTCCCCAAACGGATAGATCGCTTGTTGGGTGTGGTATGACAAATGAATCAATATCGCCAAATTTTTTAACGGCATAACTCAAATGAATATCTTCACCATTGTCCCAGGACACCGGGTCCTCATACCACATATACTTAAGCCATTCTTTTTTTAAAAACCACGCATGACCAATCAAATCCACTGATTCAACGGTTTCATTGGGGCCATGGGTCCCATTCCACCCCACTTTTACATGATCTGCATATTTTTTTTGGGTTAATTGAACACCGGATGTTCCCAATATGCCCGGCCTTTCATTCATATAATACAAGCAATGCTTCAACCAATTTTCACCCGGTATGGTATCATCATCAATAATAGCCACATACGTCGTTTGAACAAGCATTGCAAATGCAAAGCGTCCAAAAAACTTAAAATTATGGTTACATACCGCTGACTTTACCCCCGAAACGTCTATTTGAGGCTTATCGCCTTTGTTATACCACAGCCAGATATCATCAACAGGGATGCTTTGCGCCTTTATAGCTCGAATCTGCTCCGCCAATACATAAGGGCGTTCATAGGCACATAAAATAACAGTAATAGATGCAGATTTTGGTTTTGAAGAAAGTAAATTAAACATAAAAAATACCCATGCCATACAGAGGCATTTTTATTTTACGAATGTTGCGCCGGTATGGCAACACGAATGCAATTTTTTGATTGGCCCCGCCATATCATTCGAAACGCCGCAAAATGAATCAGCTGAAATATCAAATACCCAATCCACATACCATAACTGCTGGTTGTGTATCGACCCAAACCGTATACCGTTGCCATATACACCCCCCAATACCCAATAATCGACACCATGGCCACCACCTTGGCTTGATCAATCCCATACAGGGCATGCATATACAAAATGGCCCCGCTTTCCGCCAAAATGCCAATCGCCGCCATCCGTGCAGCCATAACGGCACCCGGTGGCGCATCCCCCGTCACCCCCATAGCGGCCAACACAATCGTGGGCATCACAAAAAGTGCTAAAGCAATAAAGCCAATGGGTACAAAGGCCAATCGCGCTATCCGATTGGGCGCCTCTTGAATAACGCGACTATTTTTTTCGCCCAACCCTGTTGACACAACCGTCACCAGGGCTACCCCAAACCCAATCGCCACCAATCCAATCAAACTAATAAGCGGAATGATACTATTCCCCAGTACCATGCTGGTTTCATCCCGATGGCTGAGAACCCCATATAATACGGTATTGCCAATGGCTACAGACACCTGCTGTAAGGTGATAGGCAGTGCTAAACGCATCATCCATGGCGTTAGTCGATCTGAGGTCTCGGCATACCGTATCCGCAAATACGGCCACACCTGCCATAGACATATCGCCATGCCAATGCCCGTTGCCACTGTACTGGCCAGTCCTGCACCCATTGCGG
>JALQXX010000019.1:315-31270 GCA_023262965.1 Candidatus Marinamargulisbacteria bacterium | reverse complement strand
CATTCGGTATACCTACTTCATACTCATTGGGGCCATTATTGGCCTCTATTACCCCTTGAGTCGTATCGGGGCTGCCACGATTCCGCACCCTCAACAGATGGCAGCGTCATCCCATCCCACGCCTCAATGGCGCACTATCCTACGGGATCCGTTTTTTATAGGCTATGCCTTATTATCCACCATTCCCCCGATGATTATGACGGCCGCATTGTACTTTCAAACCGCTTTATTTACCAATAATCAGTGGCCATTGCTATCCTTACCCCGTGTTATTGCTGGGTACGCCATTGCCAAATCCATTGCGACATTTTGTATTGGCCCATTATTGGATCGTATTGGGGTGATGATCCCCCTAACCGCCATCACCCTGTGTATGGGCATTGCGCCCGGTATTGCGGCCCTTTCCGGATCCGTACACATTCCAATAATCTACTACATTCTTTTTGGGATTGGAATTGGGGCATCGGGTCCAACCATAACGTATCTATGGCATACCCTCTACGGATCAACCCATATTGGTGAAGTGAAGGGAATTGTTGCCATTCTTCGAAACGGATCCACCGCACTAACACCCGTTTTATTTTCCCTACTGTATACCACCTACACCATCCCGTTATCCACGCTATTTGCGGTATCCAGCATCGTCATTTTAATCTTAGGTATGGCATCTCCCCTGTTGTATCTATGGGATAAACGACTCCGCATCACTAACCGGTAAAGTCATGCCAATGGATGATCGATAACGGGTGTATGGACAAGCACTTTACAATACGTTCTATATCATTTTCAACCTTATTGGGTAGTATTATTGGCTTGTCTTTGTTAGGATACGCCATTATTTCGGCAACAGATAACTATATCATGTTTATCAATTTATCTTCATTTTTACTGGTGATTGGCGGCACATTGGCAGCCACGATGATTGCATATTCCGGCAATAGTGTGACGCGTACAATGATATCGTTGGTCCATATTTTCATCAATACACGACCATCTCACACCACAATTCCTGCAATTGTTCATCGCTTGCTCGAGTTTTCAATCACATCCAAAAAGCAAGGGGCATTGGGGGTTCAAAAAATCATTACAGCCTCCGAAAAAAACAACTCCCTATTACAGTTTGGCGTTGCATTATTAACCGCTGGTTACACCGGTTCTGATATGCGAAAAATGCTCAACAACAGCATCAATCATATATTTAAAGAACACACCATTCGGGTTCATATATTTCATACCATGGCAACATTTTGCCCATCGTTTGGCATGATCGGTACCTTGGTTGGCCTCGTCATTATGTTCGAAAAAATGGGAAGTGATATTTCTGGGATCGGAAAAGGAATGGCTCTAGCCTTACTCACCACCTTGTATGGCGTTTTATTGGCCCAATTATTATTCAAACCGGCATCTGAAAAAATTCGGCAAAAAAACGAATCCGACCGATTTTATAATCAATTAATTCTTGAAGGCTTATGCATGATTGCAGAAGGTGCCGACACACTAACCATACAAGACACCCTCAACAGTTTTATCCATCAATCGCAACATGTCATGATTAATAAAAAATAGCCAATGTCGACCGATTACATCACTGACCCCTCATCTGATAGCCATTGGTTAACGGTCTATTCCGACATATTCACCTCTTTAGTCGCATTTTTTGTACTAATTGTTAGTATTTCAACCATTGATCAAGAAAAAGTAGAATATATTCAAGAAAGCATTCAAAAAACCATTCTCAAACAAACCTATGAAAAACCCTTTACCACATTGGCCGAAAAACTAAATGAGATTATTCGTGAACGCCAATTAGAACAGGATGTATTTGTCTTATCCAAACCAGCCGGGATTGACATTGTATTTTCGAGTCGCATTTTGTACGAAAGCGGATCTGCGGAACTGCAAAAGCCCATCGTGCCTTTTTTAAGGGACATGGCAACGCTGATTCAACAAATGGCGTATACCGACATCCTCATTGAAGTGGAAGGGCATACCGATAGCCTCCCCATACAAACCATCGAATTTCCCTCCAATTGGGAATTGTCAGCATCACGTGCTACACGCGTCGTTCGATTTTTTATGGCAAACGGCATTCAAAAAAATACACTTAAAGCCAGTGGATTTGCCGATTCTCGACCGCGCTATGTAAATGGAAAACCCGTAACCGATACCTCCCTAAATCGACGCATAAACGTTATTATACGCCGCAATAAGTACAGCAATATGCCCAAAACATCCTGAGGTTAGTGACGCAACTGGCGTTGAATGTGTGGCAACGCCTCATCCGCTGATACAACATCGGCGTTACAAACCGTCTGCAGCATGCCATTGGTCCCATCCAAATCCACAATGATGATATCAAAAGGGTCCACGATAGTTTTTAATTCATGGCATTCCGATACGGTTAATCCCCGAATAGCGGTAATAAATACCATTCCCGCATCCATAAAGGCGTACCCAATATCAAACAACTGGCGAAACATATCCTGACGTAAGGCCCCAATGGAGGATTCCGTCGCATCTGCCTGGCGCATAAATTGAAATCCATACCGATACGCCTGAATATCGTCCTGAAACAAGGCCTCTTCAATAGCCGTTCCTACAGCCGCATACCGATCACGGGGAACAATGCCTGTTAACACAACCATTATTGGCTTATGCCGATTTCGCTTGACCCGATGGGTAACCGACACACGGCCTTGGCTCCAATGACGGTGTCGCTCCTTCACATGACGAGAGGCCCATTCTCCTTGCCCACTAATGGATCGGACCAATCCCATCCCTACTGTGTTATTGGTATCCCGATCAATCACAATAAAACTGCCCAGGGGGGCATTGCTTGTGTAGGGTTCCATAGGTATCGGCTGATCCCATTCACACACACAATCACCAATGTCATTGACTTGCATAACCGATCCCATCATGGTTGCCCCCGTATTCACATTAATCAAGTGGTCGGGAGCTTGAATACGTCCCAAAACCAATTTAGCCCGCGTTTTAAACCAATATAATTTACCTGGAACCAAAGCGGATTCCGACATCCACAACAGGGTGGCCTTGCAACGCTGCCCCACCACAACGGCATGCCCCTCCCCCACCATAATATCCCCACGGGACATATCCACATCATCAGCAACCGTAATCGTAATTGATTGCCCACATATCGCGCGATCCAAATGCCCATCAAACGTCACAATCGATTCAACCCGTGTTTGGGTACCCGCGGGCAACACGCGTATCGAATCCCCCACAGCAATCGTCCCCGTTGTAATTTGACCGGTAAATCCTCGAAAATTCAAATCGGGCCGATTCACCCATTGCACCGGCATCGAAAATGCATGGTCACGGCGATTAACGGGCAATGGAACCGTCTCTAAGTACCCCATTAACGTCGGGCCATCATACCAGCTTAATGAATCGCCACGACGCAATATGTTCTCCCCTTTTAACGCCGCTAGCGGAATGGCTACAAAATCAATTCCCTGACCGTTGGCAAACGCGGCATAATCCCCCACAATGCCATCATAAACCGTTTTCGAATAATCCATTAAATCCATCTTGTTAATGGCCAAAATAACCCGGTTAACCCCCAACAATCGTACAATCATGGAGTGCCGTTTGGTTTGCGTCATAATACCATGACGTGCATCCACCAACACAACCGCCACATCCGCAGTTGATGCTCCCGTTGCCATATTTCGGGTATATTGCTCATGTCCGGGTGTATCCGCCACAATAAACTTTCGTTTATCGGTCGAAAAAAACCGATACGCTACATCAATGGTAATGCCCTGCTCCCGTTCGGCCGCTAACCCATCCACCAATAAGGCAAAATCAATATCGTCACCTTGAGTCCCCATTTTTTTAGAATCCGTTTTTAATGACGCTAATTGATCCTCGTAAATAAATGCCGATTCGTATAGTAGCCGCCCAATCAGGGTTGACTTCCCATCATCCACCGATCCACAGGTAATAAATCGCAACAATTCCTTATGCTGATGCTGATCCAAATACTGGTGAATATCCACCATATTCTCAGGGACACTTGCCATTAAAAGTAGCCCTCCTGCTTTTTAATTTCCATTGACGCCCCCCCATCGGAATCAATCAACCGCCCCTGCCGTTCCGATGTTTTGGTAAGCAACATTTCATGGATAATGGCGGGCAACGTGGTGGCCTCCGATACAATAGCGCCCGTTAATGGATAACATCCCAATGTACGAAAGCGCACCGAAAGGGTTTCAACCACATCGGTATCTGAAAGTGGCATTCGGTCATCATCCACCATAATCAGCATGCCATTTTTACGCACAACGGGTCGCGGCTTTGCTAAATACAAGGGCACAATTGGAATTTTTTCCAAATAAATGTATTGCCAAATATCCAGCTCCGTCCAATTGGATAACGGAAACACCCGGATGGACTCCCCCGGATTTTTTTTGGTGTTGTATATAGACCACAACTCCGGGCGTTGATTTTTGGGGTCCCACCGATGCTGAGCCGATCGAAATGAAAAAATACGCTCTTTCGCCCGCGACTTTTCTTCGTCCCGACGCGCCCCCCCAAAAGCCGCATCAAATTGATACTTGTCCAAGGCCTGCTTTAATGCCTGTGTTTTCATAACATCGGTGTGTACGGCTGATCCATGCGTGAATGGGCCAATCTGTCTCTCCAAACCGTCCGGGTTGGTGTACACAATCATATTTAACCCATAATCGGCGGCAATGTGATCGCGAAAGGCAATCATTTCTTTGAATTTCCATGTTGTATCAATATGCATCAACGGAAACGGTAAGGGGGCCGGATAAAATGCTTTTCGCGCAATATGCAACAATACCGATGAGTCTTTTCCAATGGAATACAGCATCACGGGATTATCCGTTTCGGCAACCACTTCCCGAAAAATATGAATACTGTCCGCCTCAAGCTGGGCTAAATGCGTTAACGATGACGGGGACGTATGAATTAGCGATGATTGACTCATGCCGATTCCCTCGATTGCAGGTGCAAACCGCACTCTTTTTTGGCGGCATCTTCCCACCACCAACGACCCGATCGATCGTTTTCACCGGGCAAAACCGCCCGTGTGCAGGGTGCACACCCAATACTGGGGTATCCCTGATTATGGAGCGCATTCACCGGCACATCCTGCGCGCGGACATAGTCCCACACGTCGGATTTAGACCACATTAATAATGGATTCACTTTAATCAGATGATGCCGATCATCCCATTCCACATAGGGCATGGTTGCTCGCTCAATCGACTGCGCGCGGCGCAATCCCGTCATCCACACCGAATACCCCGTCAAAGCCCGTGATAATGGGGCCACCTTACGCACGTGACAACAGTCCTGACGATTGGCCACTGTTTTGTAAAAATGGTTGGGACCATGCTGAGTAACCATCGCCTCTACCGCCTCATGTTGTGGAAAAAAAACGCGATACCGAAACCCATAGCGATCCATGCTTTTTTGCGCCACATCATACGTTTCTTGATGCAATCGCCCCGTATCGATCATAAAAATATCGGGATTCACATCACCGTTACAATACATGTGGGTCAACACCTGATCTTCAGCACCCAAACTGGACGCCAATGTACACGCTCCACCGAATTGATCCACCACATAAGCTATAATCGCCTCGGGGGATCGATCCAGACAGTACCGGTTTAATGCTTCAACACGATCCTTCATATATGGTAATCCTCGGATGGGGAATGATACCCCCATTTTAATCGATTCCACAACCGTTCGTGCCCATACTGCAACATAATTTTTGCAGTCACTTCCAAAAAACCAATTTGAAAGGCAATCGCCGTATTATCGGTAATAAGCCAGGAAATAAGCATCGTGGTTATTGTGGCGGTGATACGCCACGAAATAACCCGATACAAACTGCGTCGCTTGGTTTCTTGAATGGCCATCGTTATGCTTTCTGAATCAGAACCTCCCAATAGCCGTCCACAGGGGTTTTGGATACAATCGTATGCCCCTCCATCTGAACCGAATTGGGGACATTCTGAATGGGCGCCCCGTCGTCCAATAATACCATTAGTCGCGCACCCGTTTTTAAAGTTTCCAAAACCAGCTTGGTTTTAACAAAGTTCATGGGGCATGCAACACCACGAAAGTCCTTTACGGTATGGGTGTCATCCGACGCTACAGCTGCTTCAATAATGGTATCGCCCGAAGGGGATTTGAATCGCAACGAATCGTCCATATTTTCGTATAAGGCGTTCACTGTTTTCGCCAAATCCAAAATGGCGTCTGTATTGGCCACCATTTTTGTCATATCATTGGCTCGTCCAATGGGCATTAAGGGCCGAAAACGCTCATCCACCAAACCGGTTGTAATAAAGTGCTTATCAAAAAAATCAAAGGCTTGCTCATGCGTTTTTGCATCCAACCCACGGGTGACCAACAACATTCGTACCGAATGAAACAGGATCAAGCCCAACAATGTGGCCGGCTCCGATTCGGTAGCTTCGGAATCTGTTTTGGCCAAGTCAGCACTGTACTTCTTGATCATTTTTTTATCAAAATCCAGCATATCAAACAGCCCTGCCGAACATTCTGCCGTACCAATTTCATCCAAACTTAACCGATTTTTTGCTCCGAAATCGGTATAAAATCGATCGTCTTCCTCCAAAGCAGGCACCTCTTTATAGGTATCACACAAGGACTGAATCAAGGCAATGCCTTTTTCTTGCAAAAAGGTATGATAATCGGCATACGTTCCCGCTTTTTTATCATCAATATACACCTTCAAAAAATCCCGAACAAATGCCGGAATATAGTGCGCGGGCAATTCGCCATACCGTTCAGCATAGGCAGTGGTTCCCGCACCGGTCTTGGCCCCGGCCAGTACATTATATGCGGGATACATATTCCCGTCTTTGCGACCTACTTTACCAAAAAATCCCAAATCGGCAATGTGATGCATCCCACAGGTGTTGGGGCATCCCGACATATTCAAACGGAATTCCGGAATCGCATCCAAATCCAATGTGGTGTCTGATAATGTGTTGCGAATAGCCGTTGATAACCCTCTGGGTAAACAAATCCCCAATTTGCAGGTTTGAGCACCGGTACAATTAATCATATTACCCACAAAAGCCGCATGTCGCACCAAGGTCTGCTTTAATCCATCAATAACCGTAAAGGCATTTCCCAAATACGCCTCGGGAATATTTCGCAAGCGCATGTTTTGCGCCCGATCACACCGAATACAATTGTCCCCAAAATGCGATAAAAAGTCGGTCAAGGCCACGGCGTCTTCACGAATTAAATCCCCTAACTGTAAAGGAATTTTAATGGTATATAGACCCGGTTGTTTTTGCGGAACCACATAGCGTTTTTTCCATAATTCAAAGGCTTCGGTTGTCACCGAAACAGGGGGCAATGATATGGTCTCAGGTGCACCATTATGTACCGTAGGTAACACCAAATTTAATGTGTCATCAGCTTTTATCTTATTGTATTCTTCATAGAAAATATTTAAAAACCCATCTCTCTCCAGCTTTTTCCAAAGAAATTTCAAACGAGAGGAATATTTACTTCGACGATTACCATGCTTATCAAACATCACCTTTATGGCACGCGCAACATGATACACCCGGGTATCGGGAATAAACGGCAATAACAAATGCCCTACCATCGGCTTTGCACCCATACCACCACCAACATACACGGCAAATCCACGTTGGCCGTTTTGTTCCATGGCAACAAATCCCAAACAGGTCGCTTGCGTGTACGACTGATCCGACGCATTCGTTGAAAAATTAATTTTAAGTTTTCGTGGTAAATTCCATGAATCATCCTCGTGTATCATTCGGGTGGTTAGTGCCATGGCATACGGATCCACGTCAAACACATCATCGGGATGAACACCCGAATCCGGAGGGGTCAAAATATTACGAATGGTGTTTCCACCACCACCACGTGTACTCAATCCAACGGCCAACAGTTCTCGAATAACGGGCATAACTCCTTCAATCCGAACATCGTGGACTTGAATTTCTTGACGTGTTGTAAAATGCACCTCACCCGAACCGTAGGCCTCCGCAACATCCGAAGCCCGCCGTAATTGAGTGGGCGTAATGCCACCCGCTGCACAGCGAATTCGAATCATATAGGTATCGGGCTGACGCTGTTCATAAACACCGTGAGCAACACGAAACGCCTTAAACTTAATGGGATCCAATTCCCCTGTTATAAACGCCTGAATATCGGCTTGAAACGTATCCAACTCGCTATTTAAAACGGTTGATGGCTCATAAAACTTCATAATGTTAATCCTTTCTTTTGTTGGGCGACATTAATATCGTCCAAAACAGCATTCATACTAGCAACCGCTTCAGCACGATTATCAATCGCCTCATTTTTTTTACCAACTTCACGATGCGTAATGGATTCAAATGCCTCTGAACGACGTGTAGCCGTTGTTGCCAAGACATCCGGATTCACTGATTTTTTTTGCTGAGCCAAATCCCCAGACGCCATTGACTTCATCGATGAAATGATGTGCATAGCACGATTTAAACGCTGACTTTCACGATCTTTCTGAATTGTTTTTTTCTGCAACTTACTATTTAATTGAATTAATTTATTTTCTTTTGATTTTTTATCAGTCCTGGAATCGCCCGAAACAAGCCCTGACTCGACCACCCCGGGGCTCATTTTACCCGCTTTTTTTTCATCAGAAGCACTGCCTAAATCACGATTGACTGGTTTGGCATCTCTCAAAAATGAATCGCCATCAGTATGACCGGCTGCTTGCTTACTTTTAACCGAAAATACAATATTTTCTGCACGAAGTTGAATCCCAGAATCGACCTCATTCAACACCACCGAATCACGTGATGTGTACGCATCCTTACCAATTTTTTGCATATTTTCATAATTACTATACGACATTACAAACCTCCTTCACGAATCATAACCGGGATAACATTTCTATTATTAATACGATACGCTTTGATATCGACCGCATTGTTGTGTAACGACACAATCACGTACACCATTTCCGGATCCGTTAACAAGCGTAAATCTTCATTGGATAAGCGCGCGGGACTTTCAGGGTGCGAATGATACACCACCAAGGGGACTTCGCCTTTAGCCCGAGCCGCTTTAATGACTCGGAATTGATCCTGGGGATCAAAGGAAAAGTGCACCGGTGATGCATCCACATTGGTCATGGGGTATACCGTCATACCGGCATTACCTTTTCCGGTAATATACCCACAGCATTCATTGGGCAAGGTATCTTTTGCATGTGCAATAATATCGTCTTGCACGGATTTTGGTAAATAAATGCAGTCTGTCATCGTCGCAACTCACACACAGGCGGATCATAACTATCTCGAAATCCCTGTATACCCAATTCCGAGGGTTTTACCCGAACGGTACGAAATCGCATCCGTAGGGCGTCAAATATCAGTAAGCGATTGGTCAGCAACTCCCCAACTCCAACAATGTAGCGAATGGCCTCAGCTGCTTGAATTGTTCCCAACATTCCCGCAACCGCACCAAACACACCGGCCTGGGAACATGTGGGAACCGCATTGGCCGGCGGAGGCTCCTTAAAAACACATCGATACGAGGCTGTACCCGGAACATGGGTCATTGTTTGGCCATCAAACCGTAAAATACCCCCATGCGAAAACGGTTTTTTAGCAAGCACACACGCATCATTAATCAAAAATTTGGCCGAAAAACTATCGGTCCCATCCACCACAAAATCGTAATTGGCCAAAATATCCAGCGCATTATTTTTGGTAAATAACTCATTATATGTCACAACCCGAACATCCGGATTAATGGCATTCATTTTTTCTTTAGCGGATTCCACCTTGGGTCGCCCGATATCGGGGGTAAAATGAATCACTTGACGTTGTAAATTACTAATATCCACCACATCCGCATCAATAATACCAATGGTTCCAACCCCTGCCGCCGCCAAATACAGGGCCACCGGCGCCCCCAAGCCACCCGCTCCAATAATTAAAATTTTAGCGGCCAATAATTTTTCTTGGCCCTCACCACCAACACCCTGCAAAATAATGTGTCGCGAATACCGCTCTACTTGCTCATCATTTAAATTCATTGTAATGCCTCCTTAAATTCATGAATCAAATCATCCGGTGATTCCAATCCAATCGTCATACGAATCAATCCATCGGTCACGCCGGCCTGCTGTAACCGTTCGGTGTCATGCCGCCAATATAGGGTTGATTTGGGGTGGATGACCATTGTGCGATTATCCCCTAAATTTGTCATGTTTTTTACAATCTTTAATTTAGATATAAAAGCGAACGCGCGCTCTTTTGTCCCCAAATCAATAGTCATTAACGGACCAAATCCCGTTAACAATTCGTTAGCCAACGCGTGTTGAGGGTGCGTTGCTAAGCCCGGATAACGCACAGGAATGCCCAATTTATCAAAAAACGCGGCCACCGTCTGAGCGGTTTGACAAATACGCTCGTAACGCAACGCCAACGTTTCCAAACCAACTAATGTTAAAAAAGCATTCATGGGCGACGTATTAAATCCACCGTTATTAAGCCCATGGCGACGCAATCGCTCAATAAACGCAAACCCGCGAATCCGATCATAGGCCGATCGAACATCGGGGTGTCGGGCTTGTCCCCAATTAAAACACCCTGTATCAACCACAATTCCCCCAATGGCGCCCGTATTACTCGCAAACAATTTGGTACTGGAATATATAACAACCGCCACATTATGGGCAACGGCGTCAAAACCAGTGGACCCGGTTAAGGTGGCATCAATCACTAAGGGAATCGATCCAATGCCATCCACCAATGCCTTCACATCCGGTATGACCAACTTGGGATTGGATATAATCTCCGAAAAAACCGCCGCTGTCTGATCATCTATCAGCGCTTTTATATGGTTATGATCGGTAATGTCCACCCATCGCACATCAATTCCCAATTGCGGGATTGTTTCATCAAATAAATCGCGACTACCACTAAACAGGGCATTCGACACCACAATGTTTTGACCCGATCGTGCCAACACCATGATGGTTGTAAAAATGGCCGCCAAGCCACTCGAAAATGCCACCGCTCCCAACGCGTTATCCAAATACGCAATGCGTCGCTCCAAATCCGCAATGGTGGGATTGGAAATACGCGAATAAACATGCCCACTATCACGCCCTTTAAACACATTCTCCAAATCGGCTGGATTGGGATATGCAAATCCAGCGGTTTGATAAATCGGTGTGTTTACGGCACCCGTAACCGAATCAACAGCATCGGGCATATACACACATTTGGTTGCTAATGACAGCGTCACAAACGTACCGTTATACCTGTCCCCCACCCATAAAATACAAAAACTCTACCGCATCGCCATCATTAATGATGGTTGTGTCAAAAAACTGCCGCTCCAATATATCGCCATTTAATTCCACCGATACCATATCGGGCATCTTAACCTGTTTGTGCGCCAATAACTGTGTCACTGTTAGGGATGCTTCGATTGTTTCTTTTTCACCGTTAATATGTATTATCATTGATTTCCTCCATTAAATATATTCATACTCAAATACCGTTCCCCGGTATCGCATAACACCGTCACCACACGCTTACCCGCATGTTTCGGCTGCTTGGCGACACGAACAGCGGCGGCTACATTCGCACCCGCTGAAATCCCACAAAACACACCTTCATGCTTCGCTAAATAATTGGCCATATCAATGGCCTCTGTATTGGATATCGTAATAATGTCATCAATTATTGTACGATCCAAATTTTTAGGCACAAACCCCGCACCAATTCCTTGAATCATATGGGAACCCGGCTCCCCACCCGATAGCACCGGTGAATCAACCGGCTCCACCGCAACAGCTGTTATAGATCGATGTTCTTTTAGATAACGAGACACACCACTAATGGTCCCTCCCGTTCCGACGCCCGCTACAAACACATCCACATCCACCGCCGATAGTATCTCCGGGCCCGTGGTATTGTAATGCATGGCCGGATTCGCCGGATTTTCAAATTGCTGCAAGATCACCCCACCATCTTTTTGAAGCTCTTTTGCCCGCTCAATGGCCCCTGTCATCCCCAAATGCGCCGGCGTCAATTCCAACTGGGCCCCATACGCGCGCAACAATTGACGGCGCTCCATGCTCATGGATTCGGGCATAACCAACGTTAATTTTAACTGAAGCGAGGCGCATATAAATGCCAACGCGATTCCTGTATTGCCGCTCGTGGGCTCAATAACATGGGTATCGGGCTGAATAATACCGCGATTCATCGCATCTTGGATCATACCATAAGCCGCGCGATCCTTAACCGATCCGCTGGGATTCATGAATTCACATTTACCATACAACGCAATGCCATGCTGACGTGACAACTGTGACAAGAAAATTAAAGGAGTATTACCAATGCAATCGTTTAACTGTTTCATATGGTATAATGTAACACGCCTTCCGCGTTTCGAACATCCTCACATATGTGGTGCAAGGATTGGTCAAAATACTGTTTAATATGCTGCGAAAATCCATCCCAATACGGCACCAACCGTGAATCGGTTGCCTCAATATCATCCACCGGACCCATAGCTTGAATAATATCCCAAACACAAATAGATGTGGCGGGCAGCGCCAATCGATACCCCCCTTTCGCCCCCCGCGCACTTTTTACCAAACCAAAATGCTTCAAACCTGCCATGATTTGCTCTAAAAATGGGTGTGGAATCGCTGTATGATCGGATATGGCACGCAATTGAAGAGGCATACTGTCTCCACTTAACCCCATATACACCATCGCCAATAGGCCATACTGATGCTTTTTTGATACTACCATTCCCCAATTATAAGTATTCCGATCAGAATACTCAAGTATTTTTTTGCTGTGGGGGAAAATAGGCTTCAGAAGGCCACACCAATCCATTGGCTACATCGGCCAAATACGGTGCCTCGGCATCCTTAACAGACAAAATGGGCGGCGATATGTGTGGCCATGGAATAGCAAGATCCGGGTCATCCCAACGAATGCTTTTTTCAGCCGTTGGCTCGTAATGATCACCGCAGGCATAGATCACATCGCAATCGGTTACAGCATAAAAACCGTGTGCAAAACCAATGGGTATATACAGCATATTATGATCATCCGCAGACAGAATCACATGAACATGCTGACCAAATGTCGGGCTTTTGGGCCTCACATCCACAGCAACATCAAAAATACGCCCTCTGGTTACCCAAATCAGTTTCGATTGCGCATACGGATGTCCTTGAAAATGCAAGCCACGCAAGACCCCTTGCTTGGATGTGGAGGCATTGCATTGAACAAATCGATGCGGAATACCCGCTGCTGCCATTGCATGCGGATGAATGATCTCTTTAAATCCACCCCGGTGGTCTTCATAAACACGTGGGGTTAATTCAACAACCCCGGACAATGCCTTTGGCGATACAATCATATGGGATAACGACTTCATTCTTCCAACCAACGACCCTGTTATGTACGATACGTCTAAAACCGATACGCAACGCCCGCTGTTACACCACGATAGCCCGGTACAGCCATTGTTAATCCGAACCCTTTTCGCAATGTTTGATTATAGTCATTAGCGGAATCATACGCATCAAAAATACTCCAAATATACGAAAGAGCGACTATAGCAGCCCCTACACTGTATTGGGATTCATTCACAATTTTGACTTCACAATAGGATGGCAAGTACTCGTTATCGGTATCCCTATCACGATACACGTAAGTCGGCCTACAAACCGTTTCCATAGAACCAACCACAAGCACGGTGCCACCCACCATCCCTACCAGGAATGGAATGCTTCGCCCCCAACTTCCCGCATAAAGATGCCCTGCCGTTGGAATAATAATCCCCCAAATAGATGCCACAAACGGGTTTTTTTTATTGGCTTCATACAACGATGCCCCACGGATAAACTCACGTTGTGACCAACTATTCTCCGCTACTGACGGAGCAACAAATTGCGGCTGATTGTTATTATGAATAATCACCGGAGTAGGGGTTGCCGCTTGAGGGGCGTCATTTACTGGAGAGGCCTCCTTTTGAAGCGAAGACTCCGTCGCCTTTTGCATTTTAAACTCTTTGTATAATTCAAATTCCTCCGCTTCGGTTAAAGAAAATGCGTTCACCACCAGACCTGTCAAAAGTATTAGATAAACGGCTTTTATACTCATGGTTTTTTATGGTACCCCGCTTCCCTAAGCATGTCAAGAACGTGAACGAGTGCCATCTAAATACAACGCCATACTGCTTCGGTCTCATTTTAATGCCCATGGAATGTACAATGCACTATGGGACGCTTCACCTGTTTTTTCTAAGGCCGCCAACCATGCATCGGCTTTTTGTATAATCTCAACAGGCAATCCCGCCATTTTAGCCACCATAACCCCATAACTTTTTTCCGCTGGCCCGGGGACTAAGGTGTAGGTAAATACCAACGCATCATCCACTTCTTTAATACGCATTGATCGATTTTGAATCGCCGGATACCGCGCCGCCAATGCGGTTAGTTCGTGATAATGCGTCGCAAACAATGTTCGAGCTTTAATCGTGGTCACCAAATAATCGGTTACAGCTGCCGCAATACTAACCCCGTCAAACGTGGACGTTCCACGCCCAACTTCGTCCAAAATTAACAAGCTATGCGCCGTTGCATTGTGACAAATACGCGCCGTTTCTACCATCTCTACCATAAACGTGGATTGCCCTTCGGCTAATTTATCGTTTGCCCCAATACGTGTATAAAGCGACGTTACCACACTAAAACGCGCCGATGCCGCGGGAACAAAACTGCCCATTTGGCCCAAAATAACCGCAATAGCCACACTGCGCATGAGCGTGGATTTGCCCGCCATATTGGGTCCTGTAATCAACATAAACGGCTGATCCGTGGGGAGATGCACATCATTGGGAATGACCGTGCCGGCTGCCGCCACCATAGGATGCCACAATCCATCCAATGCCAATTCTTTTTCAGCAGCAGGCCGTATCGTCGGACGCACCCATTTATGCTGCATCGCCACCGCAGCCAACGCCACAATGGCATCCACATACGCAATAATATCGCTGGCCAATTGCAGACTTTCGACGTGGGACGCGACTATTTTTTCGAGTTGCGTGTACAATTTTTTTTCAATCTCAATTTGATGACTATTCCCATTCAGCAACACGGTCTCTTTGTCTTTTAGTTTGGGCGTGATGTAGCGTTCCGCATTGGCTAGCGTTTGTTTCCGAACAAAATAGCTAGGAACCTTGTCTTTTTGAGCGTTGGGCACCTCAATGTAGTACCCAAACACTTTATTGAACCCCACTTTTAAGCTTTTAATGCCCAATAATTCCCGAAGCCGCGGCTCCAATTCCTGCATCCACACCCGAACAGATTCAAATGACTGGCGCAGCTCACGAAGTTCGGGTGAGTAGTCCGGGTTAAAAACCCCCCCCTCTCGCAGGTGCGCAGGAACCTCGGGCAACAATGCTGCTGACAACTCATCGCGTAATGGCTGTAATGAAGCATCCCCCTGAACCAATTCCTGAAACGCCTCGTATTGGGCCCCAAAACACGACCGGTGGGTCGATAAAAACGCCCCAACCACCGCCATTTGCTGCAACGCTTGTAGCAATGCGGCCATATCTTTGGGATTTTGATAGGTCGAACAAATGCGGGATACGACACGGGGAATATCGGTCATATGGGCCACAGCATCGTGCCATTGCTGCTGTATCACACCATTCATGCAATAGGCAACATGATCGTGTCGCATACGAATCGCATCCACGTGGGTTAGCGGACATCGCAAATCGTGTTGCAATTGCCGCGACCCCATAGTGGTTTTGGCCCGATTGATAAGAGCAAATAACCCATGGGGCTTATCAAACAAACCCAAATGATCCATAACCGCACGATCAAACACACAGCAATGCTGATGATTCATGGGGGTAATTTTGCGAATATGCGCGCAGGCATGTTTTTGCGTCAAGGCAATATAATCCAATACCGCCACAATCGCTGGATACGCCGACGAGTGGGCTTCCAATCCAAACACCGCTAGTGATTGAATCGAAAAATGCGCACATATTGACGTTGCGGCTTGCATGGGCTCCATCGAAAAATACGGCGTTATTACCGTATGCGACACCTGTCCCATTAAGGCATCCTCTACCAACAATTCCACAACGCCCATGCGATGAATGGCCGCCAAGGCCGCATCAATTGAATCATATACATCGCATAAAAATGCCCCGGTCGAAATATCCAAAAAGGCCACACCATAGTGACGTTTGTACACCGAAAGCGCCCCCAAAAAATTGGATTGACTCGATTCCAACACCGATGCTAACTGAACCGTGCCTGGTGTAATAACCCGCACAACATCCCGATGTGTGGGACCCTTATCATTCTTATCCGATTCCAATTGCTCACACACCGCAACTTTGTGTCCCGCTTGTACCAGCTTAGCAATATACCCTTCCGCCGCATGAAAGGGCACCCCACACATGGGCACACGCTGATCCCCTTTTCCACGCCCCGTTAATGTCAGCCCCAACAATCCGGATACCGCCACAGCATCATCAAAAAACATTTCATAAAAGTCCCCCAAACGGAAAAAAAGTACCGCATCCGAATAACGCGCCTTAATGGATTGGTATTGCTGCATCATTGGCGTTGTTGTCATAGTCATTATTATAACGGACTTCTTCCAATTAACAATTTAAAAATACCTGGCCAAACCCGTTTCAATCACCCTATTTTCTTATGACTGCCATTGCTATTCAAAAATAAACCGGATATCATATTTGATACAGTATAAACATTAACTAAAGGAGACATTTATGAATACACATATTTCTAATTCTATCTCAATATCAAATAATTTTGGTATGTTTCGGGAAGATGCCCGAAACCATGCAGTCCCCCCCAGCAATTCTGTAGGAGGGAGTCCTAGAAGTGCACCCACCAACCTCACGCACATATCTAGTGAACCTGGGACGGCTGGTGCCTCAAATAATGCCAATGCACCCGCTGTCAGCAATACTGCAGATCTCAAAGGCATGAAAATTACTATCGATGATGCCGAGTCTATCCAAGCATTGAGTAATGCCGCCTCAAGCCCTCGGAGTGTGACATCCGCCCCCTTCACTCAACGATGATAACCAGCTGGCACAATCGCCAGTCATGCGGGGACATTACAGAAGCCCATGTGAATCAATCAATTACCTTAGCGGGATGGGTGGACACAACGCGTGATCATGGCCAATTGCTTTTTATTCATTTGAGGGATCGATCCGGCACCATGCAAATTGTCTGCGATCGCAATCAAAATGAAGGCATCTATAATCAGTCCAAAGCGTTGCGTTCGGAATTCGTTGTGTTAATTACCGGCACCGTTCATATGCGATCGGAACACACCATTAATAGCGATATGCTATCCGGAACAATCGAGGTTGCTGCAACCACCATTACCGTGTTAAGTAAAGCCAAAACCCCGCCCTTTATGGTGTCTGAAAAATCCTCTGAGAAAATGGATGTAACCGTTGACGAAGACACCCGACTTCAATACCGTTTTTTGGATTTACGGCGATCACCGATGCAGCACTATATTATTGGCCGATCGCGCATGATTCGTTCGCTTCGAAATACCTTAGATGCGGCGCAATTTATTGATATCGAAACCCCGTTTTTGACCAAAAGCACACCCGAAGGGGCACGTGATTATTTGGTGCCATCGCGCACACACAAAAAGGCATTTTTTGCGTTGCCCCAATCACCGCAATTGTTTAAGCAGTTATTGATGATGAGTGGCTTTGAGCGGTACTATCAAGTGGTTCGGTGCTTTCGTGACGAGGACTTGCGCCCTAATCGCCAACCCGAATTTACTCAATTGGATATTGAGGCCTCATTTATAAATGAAGCCGATATCCGCAACCTGACGCATTCACTGTTAGCGGCTGCGTTTGATAGCAATGGCATTGCTATCCCCAATGCTTTTCCGTGTATGACGTTTGACGACGCCATGAATCGGTATGGTTCTGATGCTCCAGATACCCGATTTGGGCTAACCTTTACCGACCTAACGGCCCATTTTACACCCTGCAATTACGGTATTTTCACCACGATTATTGAATCGGGTGGTGTGATTAAGGGATTTGCCCTTCCGCAATTAGCGGATCATATTAGCAAAAATGCATTGCAAAACGATCTGGCAAAAACCGTCATTCAAGCCTGTGGCGGAAAAGGATTGACGTGGATAAAGGTTCGACCGGACAATCAATTTGAATCCAACGTTGCGCAGTTTTTTACAACCGAACAGCTACTCGCAAGTCGAGACGCTCTCAATGCCAAACCGGGCGATATTATGCTATTGGTTGCGGATACATCTTTGGATACGGTAAATACAGTTTTGGGCAAATTACGCCTTCATCTTGCGAATCGATTTAATTTGATTCCCAAAGGTGTTTTTTCGGGTTGTTGGGTCATTGATTTCCCCCTATTTGAAGAAACTGATGCCGGACTGGCATCCCGACATCACCCCTTTACACAACCTGCCGAGGCTATTCATGAAGACATGAGCCCCAGTCAATTATTGGCCATAAAGGCGCGGGCCTATGACATTGTTATCAATGGGCAAGAAATTGGTGGTGGTAGTATTCGTATTCACGATCCCCAACAACAAGCCCTGATTTTTAAATGTTTGCGGCTAAGTGATGCTGACATCGATCAAAAATTTGGTTTTTTTATAAACGCCTTGGCCTATGGAACGCCACCTCATGGTGGATTGGCTCTCGGCCTTGATCGTCTGGCATCTATTATTCTAGATGCGCCGTCTATACGGGATGTTATTGCATTTCCTAAAAATCGTGTGGCATTTTGCCCGTTAACCAAGGCCCCCAGCACCGTTGATCAACACCAGCTCAACGAGCTACACATTACCCATATTGACGATCCGCTTTTATAAATGACTCGTTCACCACTCATTCGTTTAGCGTGGGCACTGCGTCCGTACCGAATGGCTCTCGTTGTAGGAACCGCCAGCAGTATTAGCAATAAAGTGCTGGATCTGATGCCCCCTATTTTAGTCGCATGGGTCATTGATACCGTTCAAGGAACACCCCCTCATTGGATCCAGCGCATTATTCCCAACGAAGGTCCCCTGGGGACCGCGGTGTTTTTATCGATATTGGGAATTGCGGTTTTTTTCTTTGAATCCTTAACACAGTGGGTCTATCAGCGCACATTTCAGCGCATGGCTCAATGGGTTCAACACGATTTACGTTGCCATTTATACCAACACATTCAAACATTGGATGTGGCGTATTTTGAAAACAGTCGACTGGGTCATTTGTTAACAATGATTTATGATGATGTTAATGAGCTAGATGATTTTTTAACAAATTTATTCAATGAGATTATTCAATTGGTTGTTTTGGTGATATTTGCATTAATTGTCATGAGTTACACCTGTTGGCAACTGGCTTTATTTTCGTTGGTGCCGATTCCGTTAATTATAGCGGGGAGTTTACTATATCAACGATTTATTTCGCCGTATTATCGGGCAATTCGACTCGCTGTAGGCGATTTAATGGCCCGTTTTGAAACCAATTTATCGGGAATTCGTGTTATTAAAAGTTTTACATCCGAAGCGTTTGAGTTAGCGCGTGTAAAACAGGCATCGTCGGACTACAAACAGGCGCGATTAAATACAATTACCTGGTCAACTGTGTACATACCCACCATTCGGATGGTGATTGCGATGGGATTTTCAGGCGTATTATTGCTGGGCAGCTATTGGATTTTAAGCGGCAGTCCCATTTTAAGTATTGGGGAACTGGTGCTTTTTTCAATGATGATTCAGCGATTGTTGTGGCCATTAACACGACTCGGCGCGGTATTTGATGATTATTCTCGGGCATCGGTTAGTGCCCTGCGTATTTGTGATTTATTGAATAAATCCCCCCAAATTATGAATAGCCCCAACGCCATTCCACTTAAAAAAACAGCACCTCGCATTGAATTTAAAAAGGTTTATTTTGAATACACCCCCAATACGCCCATACTAAATGATTTAACATTTAGCGTATCCCCTGGACAAACCATCGGACTGGCTGGGTTTACTGGTTCTGGAAAATCCACCATTATGAAATGCCTGCTACGATTTTATGATGTTCAAAAAGGGATCATTGAAATTAATGGGCGCCCCATTACCGATTTTGATATTACCTCCTTACGTCAATCCATTTCTTTGGTCAGCCAAGACATTTATCTGTTTCACGGCACCATTCGCGATAATATTGCTTATGGCACTCAAGCAACGAATGAGGCTATTGCCCACGCAGCATCTATGGCAAAACTGAATGATGTCATCGACGCATCCCCCCAGGGTTACGACAGCGTTATTGGAGAAAACGGTATTACATTGTCTGGCGGGCAGCGTCAGCGGCTTAGTATTGCGCGAGCGCTTTTAAAAAATGCCCCTATTATGCTTTTTGATGAAGCCACCAGTGCCGTTGACACCGATACCGAAGCCGCCATTCAAGCGAATTTAAACCAATTAACCCATGGGAAAACAACCCTTATTATTGCCCATCGATTATCCACGCTCCGCGATGCCGATATTTTGTTGGTACTGCATCACGGCCAGATTATTGAACAGGGATCCCATGCCGATCTCATTCAGCAAAACGGGCACTATGCCAATTTATGGCATCGACAAACCACCACTAATTAGGGCGCTTATCAAGAGGGGGCACGCCATAAAGTCGATTCAAAAAATGGCTTCGCGCAACAATAATATCCACATAACCATCCCCATCCATATCCTCAACCGCAGGTGTTGCTCGACCATTTGACGCATAGGTTTCAATCAAAATCGGCTGATAATCACCGTCAAGAATCCGTAATTGCGATTGATTCGTCGCCGTACACGTCAATTGGAGCAGCTCATCCTCGCCATCGCCGGTAAGATCCACCCCAACAGGGGCGGCATACACCGCACAGCTTCCCATGCGTTGTCGAAATTGAATCCCCCCCGTTTGACCATCCACAGCAATCATAACCGCGCCGTTATATTGAGGCCAAGACCCCGTTGCCACCATGCCCACCACATCCCAACCACTGCCCTGCCGCCGTATAGTGGATGACGCTAAAAATGCGTGATGTTCCGATACACGTGTTTGCCACACAATCGTGCCCGTATCGGCCTGAATGGCCATCATATCGCCATTCAGGGTTGTGGCAATCACCCAATTGTCCATCGCCAAGGGAGTCGTAACAACGCCTTTCTGAGTCGGAATGGCCCATTCAACCGTACCCGATATCACATGTTGCGCAATAATCTGCCCCACCGTTGTGGCGGATCCCACACCATATACAATTCGTTTCGCATCGGGCTGATATAATGGATCCCCTTGACTGGTTAATAAAACCGGAATAGCCATGGTTTTCAAGACACGTCCGGTCCCCGATATCACCATAATCCGACCGGGGGCCCCCAAGGGTTCCCCAAATAAGGCGTCTTTAACCCTATCTACATCCATCAACATCCCACGCCTGAGGGATTTATCCACACAATACGCTCCGTGACAAACCGTCACGTCAATAATGGCATTGGTTGTCCCAATCATTACCTTGCGAAATGCGTTCTGTATCACCACATCATTATACAATTCAACCAATGGTTCGCCGGTTGTACGATCATATACACGAACAGCTGTCGTATTGCCCACCAGTCCACTTTGAATAATCGCCATATCATCCACGCCATCCCCATCGATATCCCCCAGTGTCACAGGCGATCCAAATCGATACGGCAACCGATCCACATCCGCGTTAGCATCCCAAAGCCGCCATACAATGGCCCCTGTCTGACCATCCAAGACCCACACATCATCAAAATTGCCTGTCACCACCACATCCGGACAGCCGTCCTTCGTAACATCCATCGCCACAGGTTGTCGGGAAGGGGCATGCGGCAACGATGTTTCCCATACCAGCGTCCCTGTGCGACCATCCATCACCCGTATGCTCGCACTGTGTAAAATAGGCCTATCACTCCCGGCACCCACAATAACATCCAACACACCATCGTTTGTGATATCCACCAACAAGGGGTCGCTATTTCCAACATACGGAACGGAATGCCCCCAGACCGATACCGCTATCATGGCTACAGCTGGGGAATGCCGTATCATCCACATTCCCCAAAAAATCAGCAATGCTAATAACGCAATGCCATATCCATTCAAACCACTAAAGGGACTATTGCGTAATTTTTTGGCGAGTGTACTCACGATTCATGCGGGCGATATTCTCAACACGAATTTCTTTTGGACACGCCGCTTCACATTGATACGCGTTGGAACACCCACCAAAGCCTTCGGCATCCATTTGATCCACCATCGCAATAACACGCTTACGTTCCGCATGCCCTTGTGGTAACAACGCCAAATGCGAGACTTTTGCCGATACAAACAAGGATGCCGACGCATTGGGACAAGCCGCCACACAGGCCGCACACCCAATACACTTGGACGCTTCAAAAGCCAAATCCGCATCTTTTTTACGAATGGGGGTATTATTGGCTTCTGGCGCGCTGCCCGTCTTAACCGAAATAAACCCACCCTTTGTAATAATACGATCCAATGCACGCCGATCAACAACCAAATCCTGAATAACGGGCAATGACCTCGCTCGAAACGGCTCAATAACAATGGTATCCCCGTCGTTAAAGGATCGCATATGCAATTGGCACAGTGTCACACCTTTAACAGGCCCATGAGCAACCCCATTGACCATCGCCCCACACGACCCACATATACCTTCCCGACAATCATGGTCAAAAGCAATAGGCATTTGATTGCTCGCCGCGAGAGACTCGTTCACCACATCCAACATCTCTAAAAATGACATGTTTGGATTGATGTCAGACGCTTTATACAACTCAAAATACCCCGTATCTGAGGCTGACTTTTGCCGCCATACTTTTAAGGTTATTGTAATGGATTTTGTCATTTACTTGTAACTCCTTTGCGATAATTGAACATCACTAAATGTTAAGGCCTCTTTGTGTTGACGACTGGCTTCTCCTTCGCGGTACTCCCACGCCGACACATGGCAAAAATCCGCATCATTTCTCTGGGCTTCCCCCTCGGGGGTTTGATGCTCAGTTCGAAAATGGCCCCCACACGATTCTTCACGTGTTAATGCATCCAGACACATTAATTCCCCAAATTCCAAGAAATCGGCCACGCGACCAGCTTTTTCGATATTTTGGTTAAATTGATTGGAATCTCCAGGAATCGATACATCATTCCAAAACTCATCCCGGATTTCGGGAATGCGCTTAAGCGCGTCTTCAAGGCCATTTTTATCACGAGCCATGCCACACTTATCCCACATAAGTAAGCCCAATTTTCGATGAAAATAATCCACCGAACGGGTTCCCTTTACAGCTATCATTTTTGCAACATGACCTTGAACCCGATGCAACGCATCGTCAAATGCCGCATGCTCCGTTGATACGGTGCCCAATGATTGCGATGCAAAATAATGACCAATCGTTGATGGAATAACAAAATACCCATCCGATAATCCTTGCATCAATGCCGACGCACCTAGCCGATTGGCGCCATGATCCGAAAAGTTGGCTTCTCCCAAAACATGTAAGCCGGGGATGTTGCTTTGCAAATTATAATCCACCCAAAGTCCACCCATTGTATAGTGCACGGCCGGATAAATCGTCATGGGGTTTTGGTAAGGATTAACACCGGTAATTTGTTGATACATGTCAAACAAGTTACCATACCGGGCTTCAATAGTATCCCGACCCAACCGGTTAATCGCATCGGAAAAATCCAAATACACGGCCAACTCGCCATTCACGCCTTTGCCGCTATCGGTTTGTTCTTTTGCGTTTCGGGAGGCTAAATCCCGAGGGACCAAATTACCAAAGCTAGGGTATTTTCGCTCCAAATAATAATCACGCTCTGATTCGGGGATATCCGCCGGCGCACGCCGATCCCCAACGGTTTTGGGGACCCAAACACGTCCATCATTTCGTAAGGATTCACTCATTAGCGTCAATTTGGATTGATAATCGCCTTTAACAGGGATGCAAGTGGGGTGAATTTGTGTGTAACAGGGATTCGCAAAAAACGCTCCCCGTTTATGGGCCCGCCATGTCGCCGTTACATTGCATGCCATGGCATTAGTCGATAAATAAAAAACATTTCCATACCCACCCGTTGCTAAAATAACGGCATCTGCGGCATGCTTTTCCAAGGCACCCGTTAATAAATTTCGAGTAATAATACCACGTGCTTTACCATCAACAACCACCAAATCCATCATTTCTTGACGGGTATGCAATGTAACCGTACCTGCGGCCACCTCTTTCATCATGGCTTGATAGGCCCCAATTAAAAGCTGCTGCCCCGTTTGACCCTTCGCATAAAACGTTCGCGATACTTGCGCCCCACCAAACGACCGATTGTCCAATAATCCCCCGTACTCTCGGGCAAATGGTACGCCTTGCGCTACACAATGATCAATAATTTTAACCGAATTTTCAGCTAAACGATGCACATTGGACTCGCGTGATCGAAAATCTCCCCCTTTAATGGTGTCGTAAAATAGACGACCAATACTGTCTCCATCGTTGCAATAATTTTTAGCGGCATTAATGCCCCCTTGAGCAGCAATACTATGTGCACGTCGAGGGGACTCATGATAGGTAAATGTATGCACGTTATATCCCAATTCCCCTAAACTCGCAGAAGCGGAGGCCCCTGCCAATCCAGTCCCCACGACAATAACCTTTAATTTACGCTTATTGGCCGGATTGACCAATTTCATATTTGCTTTATGGGACTCCCACTTACTGGCTAGTGGTCCCGATGGTTCATTTGAGGCTAAGTGTGTGGCCATTGTAAACTCCTTTAAAATGTAATTAATATGTATAGTGGGATACTGCTAAACGCAATAGCGACCAACACACCCAGTGCTCGACTAACGCGGGTGATTGCCACTTGATTATTGGCCGACATAACGCCAAATGTTTGAAAAACGCTTTGAAACGCATGAAACATATGCAAGCCAACACAAACCATCGCCACAATATACATCATTGAATGAATAGGGCTTCCCAAAGTTTTTACGACCAACCCAAACAACCCATCCGGGATGCCCGACTTATCGGCAAAAGTAAAGTCCAATAAATGGAACACAATGTACAGAAAAATAACGGTACCGGTCAACGGCATTAATCGCGTTGCCAATGATGACTCATTTCGATGATTTTGATACGCATAGTATCGGCTATTGCGAGCCTTGCGATTGATAATAACCAAATTAATCGTAAAGGCCATATGTAAAACAAACGATACAATCAGACCAATTCGAGCCACCCACAATAAGGCACCCAAACTTTCTAAAAATTCGGCATACCCATTATAGGATTCTGCCCCTTTAAAAATTAAGAAATTGCCCGATAAATGTGCCAAAACAAAGCCCACCATCACGAGACCTGTAACCCCAACAATTTGTTTTTTTTGTAATGTTGATAATGCCATTTGAATTCCTACAGCGGTACGGCGGCTATTTTTTCACACAACTCTTTGACGGTTTTGGCCGATTGATGCAAGAGCTTGTAACTATGATCACGCAACTCAATTTCAACAATACGCTCAACCCCATGTCGATTTAAAACAACCGGAACACCACAATATACATTCTCGATACCGTATTCCCCTGTAACGTATGCACACGCCGGAAGCAATCGATTAGCGTCCAATAAAATGGATTCGGCCATAGCCACTGCCGATGCCGCTGGTGCATAATACGCTGAACCCGTTTTAAGATAGGACACAATTTCGGCCCCACCATGTTTGGTTCGTTCATTGATTTGATCAATAACATCCGCTGATAATAACTGAGTAATGGGAACCCCATTAACCGTTGAATACTCCGGAACCGGTACCATAGAATCCCCGTGGCCACCCAAAACCATAGCACGAACATCTTTTATGGAACAATCAATGGCTTCGGCAATGAAGGCCGCATATCGTGATGAATCCAATACACCCGCCATTCCCACAACACGATTGGCTGGCAACCCCGAGGTTTGCCAAGCAACAAATGTCATCACATCCAAGGGGTTGGAAACAACAATGTATATCGCATTGGGCGATCGCTGAATCGTTTCTTTAACAACCTGGGTTACAATTTTTTGATTCGTCGTTAGTAAATCGTCTCGGGACATACCTGGCTTTCGCGCAATTCCCGCCGTTACGATAATAACGTCTGAATTATTGGTGTGTTCGTAGTTGTCGGACCCCACAATAGTGGTATCAAATCCCAATGTAGCCGCTGACTGCATCATGTCCAAGGCTTTTCCTTGGGCCAATCCCTCCACAATGTCCACTAAGGCCACATCAGCCAATTGATTTTCTACCAATCGCTGAGCCACCGTTGCACCAACGTGACCTGCACCAACAACCGTTACTTTTTGTTTTGCCATATCAATAATCTCCTTTTTAAGATTTGTCTAATTTGCACTTCATGATTATAGCTAAACATGTCGGTTATCGCAATTCATTTACCATAAAAATGACTTACAACCACTGTTTGCGTCGGAAATAATACGTCATCCCGGCAATGGCCCCAATAATAATTCCCCATACACCAAAATACCCCCAACGCCATCCCAATTCGGGCATGTATTCAAAATTCATACCATACACCCCTACAATAAAACTTAAGGGAATGAATATTGTCGATATAATTGTCAAGATATGCATTATTGAATTCATTTTCAACGAAACCAATGATAAATAAACGTGCAATAAATCACTGGCATTTTCAATTAATTTATCCACATAGTCATAAATTGCCAATATACTATCTCCCACGTCATGCGTATACGAATGCGATGTCGCTGTAATAACCGTATCCACACGACCAATGTGAAGCACCATATCTTTAATTGGCACCACCATCATACGTAAATCAAACGCCTGTTTTTTGAGTTGCTTAAGTTCTATTAATTGCTGTTGGTTGGTGCCAAGGTACATGGCATCTTCAAGGGTATCCAATGCCGTTTGATAGTGAACTGCAACGGGGTACAATCCATGAATAATCCCATCCAAAATACTGGTAACGGCATACCCAATTGGCTTTGACCGTATAACCCCCTCATTTTTATAAATCCTTGATAAAATGGGTTGAATGCAAGGAGTCGCATTCTCATCAAAAATAACCACATCAGACGTTGTTACAATCAATCGAATCATCCCGCGCTGCACCGTTTCATTTTGCCGATACAAATGATTGATGGCTATAAACACATACCCGAGATGATTTTCCCACTTGGATCGTTCGTATGTGTGTACAATATCCGCAATATTCATAGAGCTCACACCATATAGGCGACTTATTTTGGTCACCATATGGGTATTGTGTAACCCGTTAATTACCACCAAACGGATCACGCCTGCCGGGGGCGGTGTTGCCAAAATAGCATCATCGGGATTATCAACAACACGAACCCAATCGGCCGTATAGGTTATTACCTGCATTGAAACAGGCTGAGCAACATCAATCGAACCCGTGTATACGGCTTTACCCGGATGGTGATTGCTATCCCGCAAATATAAACGCTTGGACCGTGTCATACCGATCGTTGATTGGGCATTTCTTTAATGTAAACATCCTGTTGGGGAAACGGAATTTCAATATTATGCGCTTTAAATGTATCCCAAATCGCAAACATAATATCCGATTGTACATTAAATCGGCCTAAAGTCACATCTTCTACAAAACAGTATAACAAAAAATTCACTGAACTGGATCCAAATTCTCGCAAATGGCACTCTGGCGCTATGGTTTTTAACGTCAACGGGTGCGCTTTAGCGGCGGCCAATATTAACGAATGTGCCAAACGAATATCGGATGCATACGATACCCCTACATGAATTTCAATCCGACCACGATTATGAGAAAATGTCCAATTTGTTACACGCTGTGTCACAAAATCTTCATTTGGAACCATAACTTCTTTCCCGTCATACGTTTCAATAAGGGTATATCGTGAACTAATTTGTCGAACAAATCCATATATCCCGGAATCCATTTCGATTAAATCATCCACTTCAATGGATTTTTCAAGCAATAAAATAACGCCGCTAATAAAATTAGATGTTATTTTTTGCAATCCAAAACCAATTCCCACACCTAGCGCTCCACCCACAACCGTAAGCGCCGTTAGATCAATACCAATTGATCGCAATACAATGAGCCCCGATAAAAAATACACCACAACATCCACAATTTTTGCAATCAATGCTTTTGTATTGGATTTAATGTGTCGATTGCGATTGATCTGATGCGTCACCCAATTTGATAAAAGTGTCGCCAACCAAAAAAGACCGAATGCAACGCTAACACTTTTTACAAGGCCAATTGGGGTAATGGTCACCCTCCCCAAGGGAATACTCATGTGGTTCAAGTGATTAATAATAGTGTATCCATCTTCGGTGCGAATACCCCACATAATAATTATCAATAAAGCACAAATGACCACAGACACGACACGCTGTTTTATCCACGTATTCATCAACGCATAAACATATACCAATCCAAGGCATTTTAACCCAAGAGAAAATGGAATAGACTCACCCCCAATACCACTCCGTAATAGTACAATCATAATGTAGACAACAGCCATCATCATGTATTCCAACGACAAAATAACACTCGTGGATAAAGCGGTTATTCCAATTGTTTTTTTAAATGTGCGTTCCCATGCCTGACGCGCGTATTTTGATAATATTCTTACACACAGTATCGCCACAATAACGGTAATAAACTGAAGAATGCTCCCCAAACTCATGTGCGCTTCTAACAGTGAATCTATAGGCACACCTAACACAAAAATACCCTATCAAAACGGCACATGATCTCATTATACCGGTCAAATAACCATGTCAACAAGCACAATACCCCACCCCTTTTTTTTTCTAAATTCAATACGTCAATTAAACAGTGTCGATATGGATTCGTGATCAATATTTCGACGAATCACTTCTGCTAACAGCGGAGCTGTTGATAATACCTGCAAATTATCCATCTGCTTATGTGCGGGAATCGGCACCGTATCCGTAACAATAACCTCTTTTAAGTCAGCTGCTTTTAATCGCTCAATAGCAGGCCCTGAAAACAACGCATGTGTTGTGGCTAAATAAATATCGTTATTGCATCCAAACTGACGCAATGTCGCTAAGCCACTGGTAATGGATCCAGCTGTATCCACCATATCATCCACCAATAGAATCGTTTTATTTTTAACATCCCCAACCACATGTACAATTTCTGCAACATTATGATCCGGACGCGTTTTATGCATAATAGCCAAATCCGCTCCCAATTTATCGCCCAACTTTTTAGCGAATTTAGCACGACCTGTATCGGGTGCCACAACCACCAAATCCTTCAACTGTTTTTTTCGAAAATATTCAACAAATAAAGGCATCGCGGTTAAATGATCCACAGGCACATCAAAATACCCCTGAATTTGATCGGCATGTAAATCCATTGTAATCAATCGATCCATTTTTACAGCCTGAAGTAAATCCGCAATTAAACGCGCGGAAATAGGCTCTCGCGGGGCCGATTTTTTATCTTGCCTAGCGTAAGCAAAATGCGGCATAATAATAGTGACACTAGCGGCAGATGCGCGCTTTAATGTGTCCATAATCAAAAACAATTCAATCAAATCATCATTAACAGAACTTCCAGCGGTCTGTAAGATATACGTGTCCATACCACGGATTGTTTCATCAATTTTAACATACGTTTCATTGCATTGAAATTTTGAATGCGTAATCGAACCCAAGGCCACCCCCAATTCACTGGCAATTTTTTTGGCCAATATTGGATGGGACGACCCACTAAACAATTTGATGTTATCACGAAGCATATTGTCAGTATATCAATCACCCCACCAACTGACAACACGAACGCACACCTTTTTTAAGAACCCCCTAAGGCCCCCTAAAAAACAATGCAAACAAAAAAACCAACACTTTGTGCTGGTAAAAATGCTAAAAAAATACCGTATAGTATTATGTATGGTGGGCATACTTGGATTTGAACCAAGGACCTCACCCTTATCAGGGGTGCGCTCTGACCACCTGAGCTATACGCCCAAATACATAAAGTATAAAATAACAGGCCACACTAGAGACCGACCTTGGTGCTACAAATAAGTAACACCCGTACTCCTTAGAAAGGAGGTGATCCAGCCGCACCTTCCGGTACGGCTACCTTGTTACGACTTCACCCCAATCGCTAGCTCCGCCTTCGACAGCTGCTTCCACAAGGGTTAGCACACTGGCTTCGGGCGTTTCTAACTTTCATGGTGTGACGGGCAGTGTGTACAAGGCCCGGGAACATATTCAACGCAGCGTAGCTGATCTGCGTTTACTAGCAATTCCGACTTCATGTAGTCGAGTTGCAGACTACAATCCGAACTGAGATTGGTTTTATGGGATTGGCTCCACCTCGCGGTTTCGCGACCTTTTGTACCAACCATTGTAGCATGTGTGTAGCCCAGAACGTAAGGGGCATGATGACTTGACGTCATCCCCACCTTCCTCCCGCTTTCCACGGGCAGTCTCTTATGAGTCCCCACCATAACGTGCTGGTAACATAAGATAGGGGTTTCGCTCGTTGCGGGACTTAACCCAACATCTCACGACACGAGCTGACGACAGCCATGCACCACCTGTCACGCGGCTCCCGAAGGCACTCCTCTATTTCTAGAAGATTCCGCGGATGTCAAGTCCTGGTAAGGTTCTTCGCGTATCGTCGAATTAAACCACATGCTCCACCGCTTGTGCGGGCCCCCGTCAATTCCTTTGAGTTTTAACC
>JALQXX010000019.1:0-305 GCA_023262965.1 Candidatus Marinamargulisbacteria bacterium | reverse complement strand
CGTACTCCCCAGGCGGTTCACTTAACGAATTATCTTCGGCACTGAAGGGGTCGATGCCCCCAACACCTAGTGAACAACGTTTACGGCATGGACTACCAGGGTATCTAATCCTGTTTGCTACCCATGCTTTCGTGCCTCAGCGTCAGAACTAGTCCAGAAAGCCGCCTTCGCCACTGGTGTTCCCCACAATATCTACGCATTTCACCGCTACACTGTGAGTTCCACTTTCCTCTCCTAGTCTCTAGTAAATCAGTTTCAAATGCAATCCACAGTTGAGCTGTGGGCTTTCACATCTGACTTAAAAT